>JBQCFR010000206.1:0-9329 GCA_051958885.1 Tsuneonella sp. | reverse complement strand
TGGTGACCCCTACGGGAATCGAACCCGTGTTTCAGCCGTGAGAGGGCCGCGTCCTGACCGCTAGACGAAGGGGCCAAACCGAAGTCTGACACGCCGCCGATGGTGACCCCAACGGGAATCGAACCCGTGTTTCAGCCGTGAAAGGGCCGCGTCCTAACCGCTAGACGATGGGGCCGCTGCGGTGGCGTGGCGGCGCACTTACGGGCGCGTTGCCGGGCGGTCAACCCCGCGAACCGCGCGCACGTGTCAATCGGCCCACGCGGCGTCTTCGAGGTGGAGTTCGGCCTGCGGCCGGTCGCCCCAGTCGTCGATCTTCGCGCGGCCCGCGAGCCATAGCGCCCGTCCGCTCGATCCATGCAGCAGCGCCTGGCCGAGGGCGCTCTCCGCCGCGCGGAAGGCGATGGCCTTGAAGCTGCGCCCGTCCTGGCCCGATGCGATCAGCCGCACGTGATCGGCGCCGACCACGTCGCACTTCACCAGCCGCACCGGACCGACCGCCACGCGCGGCCCGGGCCAGCCGACGCCAAAGGGTCCGGCGCTGTCGAGCGTCTCGACCAGCTCGGGCGTCAGCCCCCCGGGGGCGAGCGCGAGATCGAGCGGCAGCGCCTGACTCTCGTTCGCCCGCGCGACCGCTGCGCCGAGCCGCTCGTCGAGCCAGTCGGCGAGCGCGGCGACTTTGCCGGCCTCGACCGTCAGCCCGGCGGCCATCGCGTGTCCGCCGCCCGCGACGAGCAGCCCGCTCTCGCGCGCAGCGATGATCGCGGCCCCCAGGTCCACGCCGCTGACCGAGCGGCCGGAGCCCTTGCCGGTCTCCTCGTCGAGCGCGATGACCAGCGCTGGCTTGCCGGTCTTCTCCTTGATCCGTCCCGCGACGATGCCGATCACCCCGGGATGCCAGCCGCGCCCCGCGAGCACGTGGACGGCGCGGTTGTGCTGTGCGGCGAGCAGCGCTTCGGCCGCTTCCTGCACCGCCGCCTCGATCGCACGGCGCTCCTCGTGGAGCAGCGAAAGCTGCGCCGCGATGTCCGCCGCTTCGCCGGCGTCCTCGGTGGTCAGCAAGCGCACGCCCAGAGTCGCCTCGCCGACGCGCCCGCCGGCGTTGATCCGCGGACCGAGCGCGAACCCGAGGTCGCTGCACTGCGGGCTGCGCTTCAATCGGCTGGCGTCGATCAGCGCGCTCATCCCGATGTTCGAGCGCCGCGCCATCACCTTGAGCCCTTGCGAGACGAACGCGCGGTTGAGGCCCTTGATCTGCGCGACATCGGCGACCGTGCCCAGCGCGACGAGATCGAGCAGCGCGAACAGGTCCGGCTCGCGCCGCTCTGCGAAGAAGCCTCGCGCGCGCAGCGTGCGCACCAGCGCGACGCCGAGCAGGAATGCGACGCCGACTGCCGCGAGGTGGCCATGCGCGGCGCCGTCGCTGCTCTCGTCGAGGCGGTTGGGGTTGACCAGTGCGGCGGCCAGCGGAAGCTCGGCGGCGCACTTGTGGTGATCGACCACCAGCAAGTCGACGCCGGCCGCGTGCGCCTGCGCGAGCGCATCGAAGGCCATCGCCCCGCAATCGACGGTTACGATCAGGCTCGAGCCTTCCTGCGCCCGCCGCACCAGCGCCTCCCCGCTCGGCCCGTAGCCTTCGAGCAGGCGGTCGGGGATGTAGTAGCGCGCCTCGTGCCCCAGCTCGCGCAACAGCCGAATGAGCAGCGCCGCGCTGGTCGCGCCGTCGACGTCGTAATCGCCGAAGACGGTCACCGTCTCGCCGGTCAGCACGGCCTGGGCGAGCCGCTCGGCGGCGGCGTCCATGTCGCGGAAGATCGACGGATCCGGGAGGAATGCGCGCAGCGTCGGCGCGCGGTGGCGGGCAAGATCGTCCCGGGCCACCCCGCGCGAGAGCAGCAGCTGCGTGACGACGTCGTCCATGTCGCCCGCAGCGCCGGGGGAGGCGCTCACGTCCATGTTCCCCCCGCGCCACAGCCACGCCTTGCCAGTGAGCGAGCGTTCGACGCCGAGGACATGCGAGAGCGAGCGCGACGCCATGGCTCTCGCCTACCCGAAGCGCGCCGCGGGGCAAAGCCGCCGGCGATTGACAATCGACAGCCGCGGGCGATGGTCGGGCGCGTGGATCGTCACCTGCTGATCGCATGGCACAGCCGCACCGGCGCCTCGGAAGTGCTGGCCAGGGCTGCGCACGCGGGCGGAGGGGCACGCTCGCGCCTGCTCCGCTGCGATGCGGTGGAACCCAGCGATCTGCTCGCTGCCGGGGGCTACCTGTTCGTCTGCCCGGAAAACCTCGCGAGCATGAGCGGGCTGATGAAGGAGATGTTCGACCGCTGCTACTACCCGGTGCTCGGCCGCATCGAAGGCCGCGCTTATGCCACGGTGATCGCGGCGGGCTCCGACGGCGCGGGCGCTCAGCGGCAGATCGACCGGATCGCCACCGGCTGGCGGCTGCGACGGGTCGCGGAACCGATCATCGTCAACCTCGCGGCGCAGACCCCTGAAGCGATCCTGGCGCGTAAGGTGGTGCCGGCTACCGCGCTTGCCGCGGCGCGCGATCTGGGCGCGGCGCTGGCCGAAGGACTCGCGCAGGGAATCCTGTGATTCGTTGCAACCACAATGGATTATTAGCCGTTCGATAGACTCGACAGGCCCGCAATTCGCGTCGACACTTCGCCCGAGATTAGGGGCGGTCATATTACGAGTTTGCAGTCTTCGATCGCGGCGCACGGTCAAAGCGGGCTTTATTTGCTCTTCCCGAGCGGGGAGCGGCCGGACGCGCGCGCTGTTGCTGAAGCGTTCGCGGCGCAGCCGCGGGCGGCGATCAGCCACGATCCCGGCGGGGCGGCGGGCGAGGAGGACTGGCTCGAGCTGGTGAGCGACGGCATGACCTTCGACCTCACCGGCCTCGCACCCGGCGATCCGATCGAGGACGCGCAGTACACGTTCCGCTTCGACTGTCCGCGCGACCTGCTCCAAACCCGGCACGAGGCGCTGCGTCTCGCGCCCGGGCCGCACATCGCCGAGGGCGCGGGGATGCTGCCGATCGTGCGCGGGCACGCGGCGCTCGGCGCACTGCTCGCCGGTGCGCTTCGCGGGGTGAGCGCGGTCGGCTGGGCCCCGACGGAGACGCTGATGGGCGTCGGCTACTTCTGTTCGGTGACCGAGGCGTGGCTCGGCGGCGGACCATTCCCCGCGCTCGCGCTCACCGCCTTTCGCCCGATGATCGACGACGGGTTGCAGAGTGTCGGGCTGGCGCATTTCACCGGACAGGAGGTGCGGCTCGAACCGTCGCTCGTCGCCGACCGCACCGCCGCAACGCGGCTCGGCGTGCGGCTCGTCAACCTGCTGGTCGGCGTCGGACGGCTCGAGACGCCCGACCTGGTCACCGGCCCCGACGGCGCGATGCTGCGCCTCGAACCCTCGCCCAACGGCCGCTTCGTCCGCGTCTTTCCAGGGTGAGCGCGGCGCCAGCTCAAACCATCGCGGACAGCAGCGATTCCTTCGCCGCCTGATATTCGCGGGCAAGCCGCTCGACGAAATCGCCCACGCTGTCCACCGCCTTGACTGCGCCCACCCCCTGGCCGGAGCCCCAGATGTCCTTCCACGCCTTGGCCTTGGTGTTGCCGCCCGAACCGAAGTTCATCTTGCTCGGATCGCTGACGGGCAGGTTGTCGGGGTCCATGCCGGCGTTGACGATCGAGGCGCGCAAGTAGTTGCCGTGCACCCCGGTGAACAGGTTGGTGTAGACGATCCCGTCGGCGCGGCCTTCGACGATGCCTTGCTTGTAGCCTTCGGCGGCGTTCGCCTCTTTCGTCGCGATGAAGGCGCTGCCGATGTAGGCGAAATCCGCCCCCAGCGCCTGCGCCGCGAGGATCGAGCGGCCGTGCGCGATCGAGCCCGACAGCGCGACGAGGCCGACGAACCACTCGCGGATTTCCTGCATCAAGGCGAACGGGCTGAGCGTGCCGGCATGGCCGCCGGCGCCGGCGGCGACCGGGATCAAGCCGTCGGCGCCTTTCTCGATCGCCTTGCGAGCGAAGCGGTCGTTGATGACGTCGTGCAGCGTCACGCCGCCCCAGCCGCGTACGGCGGCGAACACGTCCTCGCGCGCGCCGAGCGAGGTGATGATCATCGGCACCTGCCACTTGGCGCATACGGCCATGTCGGCGTCGACCCGGTCGTTCGACTTGTGGATGATCTGGTTGACCGCGAAGGGCGCCGCCGGCCGCTCCGGATTGGCGCGGTTGTACGCGGCGAGCTCCTCGGTGATCTGGTGCAGCCACTCGTCGAGCTGGCTTGCCGGGCGCGCGTTGAGCGACGGGAAGCTGCCGATCACGCCGGCCTTGCACTGCGCGATGACCAGCTCGGGGCCGGAGACGATGAACAGCGGCGAACCGATCACGGGGAGGCGCAGGCGGTCGAACGGGGCGGGCAGCGGCATAGGCGTCGGAGGTCCGTTTCAGTTCACAACTGGATGGCGATTATGGTCTCGCGCCGCCGGTGTCGAGTGCGCGATTTTGGCAGTCAGCCGCTGCTGCCGAAGAGCACGAGCTCGTCGTACACCGGATCGTAGTGCAGCGGCACGCCGGCGCGCTGGATCCGCTCGAGCGAGACGAACTGGTCGGCCGCGGCCGAGCTGCGTAGCGCCGCGAAGCGTTCCGCATCGAAGCCGCTTTCGAACAGGTCGAGCACCTGGCCGACGCGCACCGAGACCTCTCCGTCCGCCACCTGGAAGGCGACTTTGCCGAGCACTTTGCCGTCCATCCGCACGGCCATGCGGACGGGGCTGGAGTCGATGCCGAGCTGCGCGATGTACGCCTCGCGCCCGCCATCGGTGATTTGCGGCACATAAGCGCGCTCGTCGCGGTGCGCGGCCGCGAGCTGCACGGTGGGGGTCGGCGGCACCGGCACGGCGCTCGCGAGAGCGGGCGGGTTCGCGCGCGCAACGAGCTGTCCTTGCGCCACGAGTGGCAGGCCAGGGTCGAGGCGGACCAGCGGCGCACGCGCGATCGGCGCGGCTTGCGTGAGCGAGGCGATCACGACCGGGCGCTCTCGCGGCACCCGCTGGGCCGCTGCGCTGGCGGGCTCGCGCACAGCGTGAGGATGCGTATCGACCAATCGCAGGGGCTCGGGCGGACCGCGCGAAACGGCGACGGACGCGGCGAGGAGGTGCGGTCGAGCGAGCGCATGGGTGACGGGCGCGGCCTCGCTGCCCGGTTCCGCGGCGAACGCGACAAGGCCCGCGAACGCAAGGAACGATGCTCGCAGCGCGGTCTCGCTGCGCACAATGCCGCTCATCGCTCGCCGTCTGCTCTGCAAAGCATTCGCCCCCTGCGAGCGGTTATAGGAACGGCGCGGCGATGTTGGCAAGCTCGCGCCGTGAGATCGGCGCAAGTGCCCTATGGCAGGACACCCTCGATGCCGTAGAACCGCGCCGCGGTGCCGGCGAACAGATCGCGCTTTTCGTCGTCCGACGCGCCGCTGGCGAGCCGTTTGAACGCGTTCCACAGCACTGCGTAGCTGGCGCCCCAGCGATCGACCGGGTAGTTGCTTTCGAACATCGCGCGGCGCGCGCCGAACGCTTCGATGCAGGTGTCGATGTAGGGGCGCCACATCTCGGCCAGTTCCTCCGAGCCGAGCCCCTTGGCCGGGCCCTGCTCGGGCATGCCGCAGAACGCCATCGCGAGGCCGCCGAGCTTGACGCTGACGTTCTCGCACTCGGCGATCGCCCGGATGCTCTCGCGCCAGCGGCCGAAGTGCTCGCCCAGCTTGCCGCGGTAGCTGCCGATGTTCAGCGGCGTCCCGCAGTGGTCGAGCACGATCGGCTGGTCGGGGAAGGCGCGCGCGAGGTCCAGCACGTCGCCGAGCTGCGGCTCGAGCAGCCACGCGTCGAAGGTCAGGCCGCGCTTGCCGAGCTGGGCGAAGCCTTCGCGGAACGCGGCGTCGTGATAGAGGCCTTGCTTGGCGTGGAACGGCGGGCCGAGCACTTCGGGATCGGCATCCCAAGCGCCCTGGTGGCGGATGCCGACGAAGCGGTGCGAGGCGGCCTGCAGCGCGTCGAGCACCTCGCCGGCGGCAGCGCCGTGCGTGAGATCGGCGTGGCCGACGATCGCCGCGCAGGGCCGGGCGGGGCCGTAGAGCCCGCTCGCCCCCTGCGCCGCGACCCCGTTCACGAACTCGACCTCGCCGAGGACCTTGAGCTGCTCGCCCCGGCTGCCGTCGTAGAACGCGCCGCATTCCATGAACACGGTCGCGATCACGTTATGGCCGCTGGTGAGATCCGCCTGGAGCTGGTCGAACGTGTAGTGCGCCGCCCCCGCGATCGCCTCGAGGAAGTCGTGCCGCGGCTGGGGAAACGCATTCAGCACCGGGCGCAGGTCCCACAGATGGTGGTGCGGATCGATGATCGGCAGCTCGGGTTCGAGGATCGATTCGGTCATTGGGCGCTCTCCCGCGTGGTTATGTTCACACTCATGTCACGCTGTCACAGTGTCCTGGCAAGAAAAAGAGGCGAGGCGCCAAGCGCGATTGCGAGGGGAAGGGGGGAGTGTCGGAAGCATCGCCGCACCGTATGCGCAGTACGGCAATGTAGGAAAGCGGCCTGGCGGGAAGCGGCCTGGCGGGAAGCGAACCCGTTGCTGCCGTTCCTCAATCGTGTCACGTTAGGAAAATGGCGATGACACGCTTGCTGATATGTATTCTGGTATTTTCTACCGCAGCCTGTGACGACAAGCTTAACTCTCACAGGAACGTGATTCGCAGTATCGAAAGTGCCGTGGAGTTACCCGAAGGGGCTTCGTCGCTAGCGTCGTACGAGCGCTATTATGCGCAGAAGGCTGATGGGATTGTCATTGGCGTCTACACGAACCACGATTCAGAACATCGGCGCGGCGTGCTTCGAGCGTGTAAAGGTCTCCGCGACAAGCCATACCCCTGTCCGACTGATGCGGCTGATATACGCTTGGTAGAAGCTGGCGAGAGCGTTTGGCTGGATGATCCCACCGACTTGCCGGCAATGAGCGGCGGTGGATGTGCTCAAATCACCTTGCAGTACGAACTGGCCAGCGGGCGATTTTTGGAGGTGGAGTGCAACGGGCCATATTAGCTGACCCAGCGGCACCCACCCCCAACGAAGTTCTTACGCTTATCTCCCGACCGCCGAATTGGCCGCGCTAAGCACCGCGCGGACGCTGGCGGTGGCGATGTCGGTGTCGATGCCGCAGCCCCACACGCGCTCGCCGCTGGGAAGCGCGCACTCGATGTAGGCGGCGGCGCGCGCGTCCGAGCCGGTGGACAGCGCGTGCTCGGAGTAGTCGCAGACCTCGAGCTGGACGCCCAAGCTGTCCGCCAGCGTCGCTACCACCGAGGAGATCAGCCCGTTGCCGCGGCCCGAGACGCTCTGCGCCTGGCCGGCGACCTCGATCGTGCCGGCGAACACCCGCGTGCCGTCCGCCGCGCGGCTTTCCTCGTAATCGACGAGCTGGAAGTGCTTCGGGCGCACGGCCACGTGATACGTGCGCTTGAACACGTCCCAGATGTCGGCGGCGTTGAGCTCGCGGCCGAGCTCGTCGGCCATGCGCTGGACGGCCTTGGAGAAATCGGCCTGCATCCGCTTGGGCAGCTTGAGGCCCTGGTCCTGCTCGAGCACCCAGGCGAACCCGCCCTTGCCGGACTGCGAGTTGACCCGGATCACCGCCTCGTAGCTGCGGCCGAGGTCGGCCGGGTCGATCGGCAGGTAGGGCACGCGCCAGCGCTCGTCGTTCTGCGTCTCGCGCGCCTCGAAGCCCTTCTTGATCGCGTCCTGGTGGCTGCCCGAGAACGCGGTGAACACCAGCTCGCCGCCGTAGGGGTGGCGCTGGTGGACCGGGATCTGGTTGCAGTACTCGACCGTCTCGATGACCCGGTCGATGTCGGAGAAGTCGAGCCCCGGGTCGATGCCCTGGGTGTACATGTTGAGCGCCACCGTCACCAGACAGCAGTTGCCGGTGCGTTCGCCGTTGCCGAACAGGCAGCCCTCGACCCGGTCCGCACCGGCCATCAGGCCCAGCTCGGCGGCGGCGACGCCGGTGCCGCGGTCGTTGTGCGTGTGCAAGGATATCACCGCCGCGTCGCGGTTCGGCAGGTTGCGGCAGAAGTATTCGATCTGGTCGGCGTAGTTGTTGGGCGTCGCCGCCTCGACCGTCGCGGGGAGGTTGAGGATGATCGGGTACTCGGGGGTCGGCCGCAGCACGTCCATCACCGCTTCGCAGACCTCGATGCTGAAATCGAGCTCGGCGGTGGAGAAGGTCTCGGGGCTGTACTCGAAATGCCAATCGGTGCCGGGGCGCTTCGCGGCCTCGTCGCGCAGCACCCTGGCGCCATCGACCGCGATTGCACGCACTTCGTCGCGGCTCATGCGGAACACGATGTCGCGCCAGGCGGGGCTGACTGCGTTGTAGAGGTGGACGATCGCCGCGCGCGCGCCGTCGAGGCTTTCGAAGCTGGTGCGGATCAGGTCTTCGCGGCTCTGGGTGAGCACCTGGACGGTGACGTCATCGGGAATGCGGCCCGAGCGGACGAGCTGCGAGATGAAGTCGAACTCGGTCGCCCCGGCGCTCGGAAAGCCGACCTCGATCTCCTTGACCCCGATCTCCACCAGCAGGTCGAAGAAGCGGTTCTTCTTCACCGCGTCCATCGGATCGACGATCGCCTGGTTGCCGTCGCGCAAGTCGGTCGAGAGCCAGCGGGGCGGGGCGGTGATCGTGCGGCTGGGCCACTGGCGATCCTCCAGCGGCACCTGCGGGAAGGCGCTGTACTTGCGCGCGGGATCGCGCAGCATGGTTCGGGGGCTTTGCATCGGTTGGTCTCGTGAAACGCGGGTAGCGGACTGTTCGGCGGCGGTCCCTTGGGCGCATCGAGCGCGCCCGGCGGACACGCGTCAGCTCACGCCCAAGGGCGGATAAGTCGAAGCAGCGATAGTGCGTTGCGCGTCATCGACGCGGCATTGTCCGAAAATGTCGCGCGGAGCAAGCCTTGCCTTGCGAAAAAGCGGGTTAGCGCGTTAGCTCGCGCAATGAGCAGCGCGATCCAGCCGTTTACCGTCGCAGTTCCGGACTCGGAACTCGAGTATCTCCACCGCCGGATAGACCTGACCCGCTGGCCCGAGCAGGAGACGGTGGACGACTGGTCGCAAGGGGTGCCGCTCGCCGCGTTGCACGATCTCGTAAGCTACTGGCGCGACGGCTACGACTGGCGCTGGTGCGAGCGCGAGCTCAACCGCTTCGGCAAGTACGCGACCGAGATCGACGGGCTGCGCATCCATTTCGTGCACGTCCGCTCGTCCAACCCTGACG
>JBQCFR010000205.1:0-23286 GCA_051958885.1 Tsuneonella sp. | reverse complement strand
CCGCTGTGTCGCCCGAAAGCCGCTGCGTAGCGTCCTTGTCGCCCATCGCGCCGCGCTATAAGCGCAAGGTGGCCAATGCCAAGGAGAAGCCGCGCGTGTACAACCCCGCCACTGCCGACCAGTTGCTTGCTCTCGACGTCTGCGCCGGGATCGGCGAGTTCGCGCAGTCCGAGCGCTTCGCGGCGGCCGAGCCCGACATGGTCGCGGCGATTGTAGAGGGCATCGGCGCCTTCGCGGCGGGCGAATGGGCGCCGCTCAATCGAATCGGCGATCTCGAAGGCGCCAGGCTCGAGAACGGCGTCGTGCGGCTGCCCGAGGGCTTCGCCGACGCCTACGCGCACTACGTGGAGCAAGGTTGGAACGCCATCGCATCGCCGGCCGAGTATGGCGGGCAGGGACTTCCGTTCAGCCTCGGCTGCAATGTGCTGGAAAATCTCGGCACGGCCAATTTCGCCTTCAACCTGTTGCCGATGCTGACCACCGGCGCGATCGACGCGCTCGAGCAGCACGGCAGCGTAGCGCAGAAGGCGATGTACTTGCCCAGGATGATCACCGGCGAATGGTCGGGCACGATGAACCTGACCGAGCCCCAGGCGGGCAGCGATCTGGGCGCGCTGCGCGCCGCCGCCACCCCGATCGAAGAGGGCGAGCACGCCGGCAAGTACCGCATCGCGGGCACCAAGATCTTCATTACCTGGGGCGAGCACGAGCTGGCGCGCAACATCGTCCATCTCGTCCTTGCACGTCTGCCCGATGCCCCTGCGGGCAGCCGCGGCATCTCGCTGTTCGTCGTGCCCAAGTACCTCGTGAATGCCGATGGCAGCCTGGGTGCGCGCAACGATCTCAAGTGCGTCAGCCTCGAGCACAAGCTAGGCATCCACGCCTCGCCGACCTGCGTGATGAGCTACGGCGACAACGGCGAGTGCATCGGGGAGCTGGTCGGGCAGCCCAACCGCGGGCTGATGGCCATGTTCACGATGATGAACAACGCACGCATCAACGTCGGCAACCAGGGCGTCCAGATCGGCGAGCGCGCGACCCAGGCGGCGATCGAATATGCCCGCGAGCGGGTGCAGTCGATCCGCGCCGGCTCGCCCGACCGCACCCCGGTGGCGATCATCGAGCATCCCGACGTGCGGCGCATGCTGCTGCGGATGAAGGCGCTGACCGAGGGCGCGCGGGCGCTGCTCTATTACACCGCCGGCCAGGTCGACCGCGGCACGCTGGGTGACGCCGCGGCGGCGGCACGCGGCGAGTGCCTGGTGCCGATGCTCAAGGCGTGGGGGACCGACGTCGGAGTCGAGGTCGCCAGCCTCGGCGTCCAGGTCCACGGCGGGATGGGCTTCGTCGAAGAGACCGGCGCCGCGCAGTACTATCGCGACGCGCGGATCGCGCCGATCTACGAAGGCACCAACGGCATCCAGGCGGCCGACTTGGTCACGCGCAAGCTCGGTCTCGAGAACGGCGGCGTGCTTGCGGCGCTGATGGCCGATATTGTTGGCGACGCAGCCGGTGAGCCAGCGCTTGCGGGCTTGGCGCAGGACTGCTCGGCGATCGGCGAATGGATGCGCCAGGAGGCGAGCCTCGACGATCGCCTGGCGGGCAGCGTGCCGTTCACCGCGATGTGCGCGGTGGCGGTCGCCGGCTGGCAGCTCCTGCGCCAGGCGAGAGCGGTCGCCGGCGGTGCGCATTCCGCGCTCGCGGCCACCAAGCCGGTCACTGGGCGATACTTTTTCGATCACGTCGTGCCCGAGGCCGCGGGCCTGAAGGCCTCGGCAACCGCGGGTGCGGCGCTGCTATACCAGGTCAGCCCCGAACAGCTCGCCGGATGAGCGATCCGCTGGACCGGATCGCCGCCGCGCTCGAGCGGATCGCCCCGCGCGAGCCGGCAGAGACCGAGTGGGCGAACGCTCCCGCCTACGTGTGGGATGGGCGCAGCGCGCGACCGGTGGCGCGGATCGAGGCTCCGGCGCTCGACCAGCTCAAGGGCATCGACAGGCAGAAGGCGCTGGTGACCGAGAACGTCGCCCGCCTGGCCCGCGGGGCGGCGGCGCACGACATGCTGCTGTGGGGCGCGCGCGGCATGGGCAAGTCCGCGCTGCTGCGCGCCGCGGTGATCGCCGCGCAGGCGGACAATCCGCGCAGGCTCGCGCTGGTCCAGGTCGGCACCGACGCCCTGGCCAGCCTTCCTGCGCTGTTCGCGGCGCTGGCGGATCGCGGGCGCAACTTCCTGGTCTCTCTCGACGATCTCGGGTTCGGTGAAGGCGACACCGCGGGACCGCGGCACTTGCGCTCGTGGCTCGAAGGCGGAGTCGAGGCGCGCCCCGCCAACGTGCGGCTTGCCGTCACCTCCAACCGCCGCGCGATCGTGCCGCGCCACGGCGCCGAACAGGACGACCCGCTCAATCCGCGCGACGCGGTCGACGACATGCTCGCGCTGGCCGACCGGTTCGGTCTCTCGGCGGGGTTTCACAACGCCAGCCAGGACGATTACCTCGCGATCGTAGCAGCCTATGCGGACCCGCTGGGGCTCGCCTGGGACGAGCAGGACGCGCTCGAATGGTCGAGGCGCCGCGGCGCGCGCTCGGGCCGCACTGCGTGGCAGTTCGTCACCGAGCTTGCGGGGCGCGCGGGACGGCAGCTCTGACTACTGCGTGGTAATCCGCGCGTAGTCCTCGCCGCCGAAGGTCGCTTCCTGCCCGCGCAATTCGCGCTGCGGCGGCAGCCGATCACCGCCGAGCCGCTCGATCGCCTTCGCCGGGGCCGCGCCTGGCGCGATCACCCGCCAGATGATCCCGGCGGTGTCGTCGCTCACCAGCAGCGCGCCGTCCTTGGCGAAGCTGACCCAGGTGGGCCGCCCGTGAGTCTTGCCATCACCGGCGATGAACCCCGTCAGCACCGGCACTGGTTTGCCCACCGGGTTGCCGCGGTCGTCGAACTTCACGAACACCACGTCGTAGCCCGACACCGGCATGCGGTTCCACGAACCGTGCCGGGCGACGAACGCGCCCTGCGCGAAGCCGGCGCCGAGCCGATTGCCCTCACCCGAGAATGCGAGCCCGAGCGCGGCGACGTGCGGACCGAGCGCGTATTCCGGGATCCGGATGTAGTCGGGGTTGAACTCGGGCGGGCGCGGCGCATCGACCCGGATATCGAAGTGATTGCGCCAATAGACCCACGGCCAGCCATAGTTGGTGCCGATCGGCACATTGGTGAGGTAATCTGGGACCAAGTCGGAGCCGAGCATGTCGCGCTCGTTTACCGTGGTCCACAATTCACCCGACCAGGGATTGAACGCGAGCCCGTTGGGGTTGCGCATCCCGGTGCCGTAGATGCGCGGCCGGCCGGTCTTGAGGTTGTAATCCCAGATCGCGGCCCGGCCCTGCTCGGTCTCGATCCCGTTCTCGGCGATGTTGGAGGATGAGCCGACCGAGACGTAGAGGTCATTGCCGTCGGGGCTCAGCGCGATATTGCGCATCCAGTGCATGCCGCCGCCCGGCAGATCCATCAGCTTCTTGCCCGGGCCGCCTAGGCTGGTCGAACCCAGCGTGTAAGGAAACGCCATCAGCGCGTCGGTGTCGGCCACGTAGAGCGTGCCGTCTTTCCACGCCATTCCGCCCGGCGAGTTGAATGCGCTGCCGAGCACGGCGCGCTGGTCGGCAGCGCCATCGCCGTTGGTGTCTCGCAAGAGCACGATGGTGTTGGGCGAGGGCACATCGGCGCCCGCCTTGGCGAACAGCCAGTTGGCAACGAGCCCGGTGAGGCCGCCGGGCTCCGACGACGCCGGCCGGTTGGACTGGGCGACCAGAACGTCCCCGTTCGGCAGCGTATAAACGATCCGCGGGTGATCGAGCTTGTCGGCGAAGCGCGTTACGGCGAGGCCCTGCGCGGCATGGGGCACCTCGTTCGCCTTCCAGCCGATCGGTTTCAGCACGCCGACGGTGGGGACGCTCTCCGCGCGCTCGTCCCCGAGCATCGGATCGGTGCCGGCCACGGCCGCCACGCTGAGCTGCGCCTTGTCGGGCGTGACCAGGTACGCGGCGATGCCGATCAGCGCGAGGATCAGGATCAGGAACCAGACGAGGAGAGTACGCTTGATGCTCATGCGCGCGAGAATAGGCGGGCGCGCCCCTTGCGGCAATGGCGGCGCGCGCTAGGGCGGGCCGATGTTCGATTTCAAACCCGACGCCGCACTGCCCAAGCCCGAACTCTATCGGCAACTGGTCGCCGCCGCGGGCGCGCTGACCGATGGCGAGCGGGACGGGGTCGCCAACATGGCCAATGTGGCGGCGCTAATGGGCGAGTTTATACCGGATCTCAACTGGGCAGGCTTCTACCGCATGGTGGACGGGGAACTGGTCCTCGGTCCGTTCGCGGGGCGCCCGGCCTGCATCCGGATTCCGCTCGGCAGCGGAGTGTGCGGCGCGGCGGCCGCCTCGGGCGAGACGCAGTTGGTCGAGGACGTCAATGCGTTTCCCGGCCACATCGCGTGCGACGCGGCGAGCCAGTCCGAACTGGTCGTGCCGGTGGTCAGCGGCGGCGCGGTGATCGCCGTGATCGATCTCGACGCACCGGTTCGCGCACGCTTCGACGGCGAGGATGCCGCAGGCATTGAAGCGCTCGCCGCGCTGCTGGCGACGCGGATTTAGCCCCGAAACGGGACAAGCGCCGACGAGGGGTTTGGGTCGCGGGGGGTCGCGGTGGTAAGTTTTCGGTTAACTAATCGTAGAACTTACAGGGGATTCGCGGATGACCGCCCGCCATTTGCTCACCTTCGGCATCGCCGCCGGCGCGCTATCCTTTACCATGCCGGCGGTCGCGCAAGACGCCCGCTCGCCCGACGAGTCGTACGAGTTCGCCAAGCCGGCCCCGCCTATGCCGCCCATGCCCCCGATGCCTGCGGTCTCGCCGATGCCGCCCGCACCGCCGCCGGTGGTGTTCCATAGCCAGCCTGTGATTCAGGCAGTTCCCCCGCCGCCGGCACCGCCGATGGTCCGGCGGGAGGACTACGCCTATCGCGGGGCTCCGCCGCCGATGCCGCATCCGATGCCGGCTCCGCCGGTCGCCTATGCCTATCCGGGCGGGCCGGCACTGGCGGCGCCTTATTGGAGCCCCCCCTATCCCCCGCAGGCTTGGGGGCCGCCTCCAGGGTTCGACCGCGAGGCCTGGCTCGACGAATGCCATGACCGCACTCGCAATCTTCGCCCGGAGGACCGCGGCGGGGTGATCGGCGGTCTGCTCGGCGCGATCACCGGCGGCGTCATCGGCAATCGGTCGTGGCGCAGTGAACGCCTGGCCGGCACGCTCCTCGGCGCGGGCGTGGGCGGACTGGCGGGCCTCGCGATCGGCACCGCGGTCGATGCAGCCACGCGCCGCCCGCACGATGACGAGTGCGGCTATTACCTCGACCGGTACTTCGCGCCGCAGGGTTATGGATACGCAGGATACGGCTACCCGCAGTATTACACGATGACCTACGTTCCGGTGATGGTCGCGGTGCCGCAGCGGGCCGTGGTGCGCGAGACCGTGACGACCGAGTGGGTCGACGAGCCGGCCCCCGCGCGCAGAACCATCGAGCGCCGGGCCGTCCACCCGGCTCCGCGGGGCAAGATCATCCCGGCGAAGCCGAGCAAGTACACCAAGCAGCGCTAGGAACCGGCCGCGGCGATCGTTGTGGTCGCGGGCGCGAGCTTGACCACGCCCATGCGGCCGACATCGGCATCTCGCCCGACGACGACTTCGGCCTGGCGCTGGTCGGCGAGTTGCACTTTGCCCTTGTCGCCCGGGGATACGCGCAAGCGGTAGCGGCCATAGGGCACCCGTTCGAACAAGAAGAACCCGTCGAACTCGCTGAACGCCGAAGCCGCCACCGCACCGCGCGCATCGACCAGCTCGAGCGTCACCCCGGCGGCTGGCATGCCGGACTTCGATTGGACCTCTCCCTCGACCTCGCCGGCCGGTGAGACCGGGAAATCGATCTGGGCGTGGACGCCCGGGCGCGGGGTGACCACCACGCCCTTGCTGCGGGGCGCGAGATAGGGATCGTTGAGTGTCGCCTCGTCCACCCCGATCAGCACGGGCACGAACGGCTTGAGTTCGTCGACCATCGCCATGCCGTTCTTGCCGGTGAGCGATTCGGTTCGCCGCACGCCGGCGGTGAGGTATACGTCGGGCAGCGGCTCGTCGCCTGCGCCGAACCGCCCGTCGCCATCGTTGTCGCGGAACACCCGCACCTCGGCCTGCCCGCTGCGCGCGAGCTTGGTGCTCGACAGACGCAGCCCGCCGTCGGCCGAGGGACCGAAGCTGAAGGCGATGTTGAGCTTGATACCGACATTTCCGCTGGTCGAGTAGAAGGCGTCGCTGCGCAGCGCGAACTTGCCGAAGTCGCGCGAATAGCCGAGCTGGAAGCGGGTATCGCTGTTCGCCGCCTGGTACTCGACTTGCGCGGACAGGTCGGAAGTCCGGCCAACGCCCACGCTGGTATAGAGCCGCGCCGCCTGGAAACCCTTGTCTTCGCCCGACAAGTTGAAGTCGGCACCGCCGCGCAGGGAGAGCCCGAACATGCGCCGGCTGGCGAGAAGCCGAAGCTGCGTCTGCGGGTCGATCACCGAGCTGGCGTCATCGATCGCTCCTTGCGCGCTCCGCTGAATCTCGGCGGTGACCGCGGTCTGCAGCAGGGTGAAGGACGTGCCCATTAACCATTCGGTAACCTGCCGCCCGTCCTTGGTCGCGGTTCGCCCGATGCCGAGCTGGAGCGGCAGCGCCGCCTTGCCCAGGCGCAGCGAAGTGTCCGCGCGGAAGCCCGCGCGCCAGGCAAGGTCGGGTGAGGCGAACTCGCTGGTGTAGTCGCCCGCCATCCACGTGAGGTTCGCCGCGTAGCTGACGTCATGCAGCGCGCCGAGCACATTCGCCTGGACAAGCGCGCCCGCGCCGCGCTCGTGCGCGGCCGCCAGCACCACCTGCATCGACCCGAACGATCGCGAGAGGTTGCCTTCGATGTAACTTCGGCGGCGGCCGGAGTAGAACAGGCTCTGCAACCCGGCCGCCACGCTGGTTCGCTGATCGAGCCCGCGCTCGACTCCCACACCCCACCGCCAGTGGCCGGCGGAGGCCAGCGTGTTCTGCCGATCGAGCCCGATCAGATCGCGGCCGTCCTGGACCGCGCCCGCCCAGTAGTAGGTCTTGCCAGGCTCGACCGCGAGCGTCCCGACAGGCACGCTTTCGCGCACCCGCCGGATCTGCCCCTGGGGTCCGTAGAGCACGACCTCGAAGTCGTTGCGGCCGAAATAAAGGTCCTGGTCGATGAATTCGTAGCGGCCGTTGCTGGTGTCGCTCTGGAAGCCGATCAGCTGGCCGTTACGGTAGAGCTCGGCGTCCCATCCGGCGGGCAATGCGCCGCGCAGACTGGTGGTCGAGAACTGCGCCGAGCGCCCGATCGGGTTGTTGGACACATAAACGCCGCGGCCGACCTGCGAGCGCCCGGTCAATTGGCCGGCATCGGTCTGCACGTCTCCCACCGCTACCTGCGTCGCGCGGAGCGGCCCGAGCATCCTGGCTTCGGGATCGTTGCGGTAAGCGGTCATGCGGAGGCTCTGCGGCCGCAGATTGCCGTCGGTGGCAAGCCTGGCGTTGTAGCTGACGCCCGCGATTTCGCCGGCCGCGTACGTCTCGACCGACGCGGCGAGCTGCGAGCGCCCATGACCGGCACCGAACCCCACGTTCACCACGGTATCGACCGACGGGGCGCGCCACATCCGGTATTCCATCGGGGCCTTGGGAAACTGCGCCAGATCAAACGTCGGCTTGGGGCGAAGTCGCGCGGCGCGACTCTTGCGCTCGAGCGCGGCGACGAACGGAAGCTTGACGCTGTCGTCGATCCGGATCGCAGCGCGGTAGAGGTCCGGCTTTAGCCCGATACCGAACCAGCGGGACAGTGCGGCGAGGTCGACGCACCACCCTTCGGGCGTGTCGTGGATCTCGTCGCCGATCGGTGCGCGATCATTGTTCCCGTTTTGTACCGTGTTAGCTTCGCGGTCGATGGTGAGCTTCTGGTCCTCCGCAAACAACCAGCCGGTTGCGCGGCGCGACTTCTTGTCGAGACGGATCGGAAGGTCGAGCGACTGAATGACGTCGGCAAGATCGACGCACACGCCGCCGGGCGTCTGGTAGCCGCGGATATCCTGCGAGAGGACGTATTTGCCGAGCGTCATCTGCAGCAGCAAGGCGTCGTCTTCACTTGGCGTCCCCGCGCTTCCCGCGGGCGCCCCGGCGGCGAGCGCCGCAGAAGGCGCAACGACGCCTTGCGCCGCCGCGATGACCGCGGCGGCGCAAGCGAAGCGTCGGAAACGCCTGAACATGTGATACTACCCGGCGAGGACCTTGGCGCTTAGCCGAGCACCGTGTCGAGCGCCGCGATGACCGCACCGCCGTTTTCCGGCATCTCGCGATATTCGATATGGACCGGCCCCCGCATCATCGCCGCCTGGTCTGCGTTGAGCGGCAGCGTCACCGCCCGCTGAGAGACCTCAGGATAGATGGCAATCCCGCGCGCGGTGTAGATGTCCTTCCCGCCTTTGCTCACCCGGACTTCGCCGTATGTGGAACTGAGGCCCTTGCGATCTAGCTCGAACGAAAGCTCCCGCCCTTTCTCCCCTTGCGCCAGGTGGGCGTTGCTGATTGCTACCTGCGCCTCGATATTGCCCTGGCGCACGATGACCGGGATACTCACCCCGTAGATCGGGATAAGCGCCACGCTGATACCCTTGGGCTGCTCGCCCGGAGCGGGGGCAGCGGCGGGCTTGGGAATAGCGCGGAAGACGAGGTGAGCGCGGTATTCGCCGTCGGGCAGGTCGGCCCCGGCGCGCGCGGCAATGCGGACCGACTGCGGCTGCCCAGGCGGAAGAGTGATCCGGTGCGGGGCGTAGCGGATCATGTCGAGCGCGGCGCGCTGAGCGGCGTCGGCCTTGTCCTCGTCGACATCGACGAGGTCGCCCTCGCTGGTCATCCGGCGCAGCTCGAGGCTGATGCGGTAGGTCGCCTCTTCCGAGCCGATGTTGCTCAGGATCACCTCGGTTCCGCGGTTGCCGTTGATGACGACGCGCGTGGGTGCAACGAGGAGATCGCCTTGTGCGCTGACGGGGGTCGCTGCAAGCAGCGAGCCGAAGGCGGTCAGGCAGAGTGCGGCGCGGCCGGCGCGGCCGATGAGTGTCCGAAGCATGATAAGGTTTACCCCCCGTTGGCCTTCCCCTGCGGGAAAACCCTGATCCGAGGCGGGGTTACGCAAACAGGGTTAAATATGAGCTGACCAAGAGGGCTTGCTAGCCGCACACAGCAAAGAGGCCGCGCCCTCGCGGACGCGGCCTCGATTTACCCCTGTGACGGCGGCGATTACTGGTAGTCGACGTCGAAGCTGAGCGTCGCCACGTAGGCGCCCTGCACCTCGTCGCCATCCACGGTCAGCTTTCCGCCGACCGAGAAGTTGGCAAGACCGCTCGAATCGAGATCGACGGTGTAGTAGTTCGCGACCGGCGCGCCGCCGCTCATCATCGCCGCCGCGTCGGTGGTGAGGTTCGACAGGCTGAGCTGCTGGTTGGTAGCAAGGCCGGTGCCAGTGACGAGCGTCGCGCTGGTGGGCAACTTGACCGTCAGGCGCTTGCCGGCGGTGCCGTTGGTGATGTCGAACTTCGCGGCGCTGGTCGTGCTGTAGCAGGTCAGCGTCGCCGCGCAGGTGGGCGTGCCGTCATTCGCGACGACCACAGTGCCGCCGGTGCCCGCGGTGTTGATCGCGATCTTGCCGAAGTCGAGGTCGCTGGCCTTGGTGATGGTGAAGGCGGAGACGATCTCGGCCTTGGCATCGGCGGTGGCCGTCTGCGGCGCAGCGTTGGCGGCGGAGGCCAGGCCCAGCGCGGCGATCATGGCGACGCCGGCAGCGCCGAGGCGGTAGTTGATTGTCATATTTCTGGTCCCTTCCAAGCGTGTCTTCAAACCCATGCGCCGCCGATTGAGCGACGCGCCAAACGGGCATGAAGCATCCCGTTCGAGGGGCTAAGTACGACTACCGAGTGGAAAGTTTACTTGTGCGCATGGTTAACGCCGGATGTCGCGCGGTTAACGGCTAACGCATCCCAATCATTATTTTACAAGGACTTGAGCCCCATCGCAGGCTCAAATGTCGCCGCCGGTAAGCCGCTGGCATATTAAGTCTAATTGGTCGAGCGTGCGGTACCGGATCGTCACCGAGCCCGAGCGCGGGTCCGAATCGGTCTTGATCTGAACGTTGAGTCCGAGGAATTCCTCGAGATGGCGCTGCACGGCGGCGATATCCGCGTCCTTCGCCGGGTCGCGCGCCGACCGCACCGCGCGGCGCGGGGTCTCTTCGCCGGCGCGCGCGAGCTTCTCCACCTCGCGGACTGAAAGATTCTGCGCCGCCGCCCGGCGGGCGAGCTCGACGGCCTTGTCGTGACCGATGAGAGCACGCGCGTGACCCATCGACAGCGCGCCGCGTTCGACCAGATCGAGCACCTCGCCGGGGAGCTGCAGCAAGCGCTGGAGATTGGCCACATGGCTGCGCGACTTGTCGACCAGCTCGGCGATCTCTGCCTGAGTCATGCCTTCGTCATCGGCGAGCCGCTGGTACGCGCGTCCCTCCTCGACCGGATTCAGGTCCTCGCGCTGGATGTTCTCGATCAGCGCCAGCGCAAGCACTTCGCGCTCTTCGAGCGTGCGTACGAGCGCGGGAATCTCGTGCAGCCGGGCCTTCTGCGCCGCGCGCCAGCGCCGTTCGCCGGCGACGAGCTGGTAACGCCCGCCAGAGAGCGGCCGGACGATGATCGGCTGAATCACTCCGCGCTGCGCAATCGAGGCGGCCAGCTCAGCCAGCGCGCCTTCATCGAAGTGCTTGCGCGGCTGCCCGGGCAGCGGCTCGATCGCCGCGACGGAAAGCATCGCCAGCCCCGAACCCAGTGCCGGCGCGCTCTCTGCGCTACGATCCGCGCCCGCAGCACCGACCACCAGCGGCTCTTCGCGCCGGGTCTCGCCAAGCAGCGCGCCCAGTCCCTTGCCGAGCTTCTTGCGGGTGTCGCTCTTGGGCCGCTCCGGCAGAGTAAATCGAATCGGATCGGTCGGGTTGTTCATGCGGCCTTCCTCAGCTGCGGCAGGCGCCCGATCAGCTCGCGCGCGAGCGCAATGTAAGCGCGGCTGCCGGTGCAGGAGTGATCGTAGACCAGCGCCGGGAGCCCGTGACTCGGAGCTTCCGACAACCGCACGTTGCGCGGAATGACCGCCTCGAACACCAGCGGCCCCAGGCAATCGCGCACGTCGTCCGCGACCTGGTCGGTGAGCCGGTTGCGGCGATCGAACATGGTCAGCGCGATGCCGATGATCCCCAGATCGGGGTTGAAGCGCTGCTGGATGCGCTCGACGGTCTGGAGAAGCTGGCTGAGCCCCTCGAGCGCGAAGAACTCGCATTGGAGCGGCACCAGCAGCGTGTCGGCCGCGCCGAGCGCGTTGAGCGTGAGCAGCCCGAGTGAGGGCGGACAGTCGATGAAGCAGATCTCATGCTCGCTGTGTCCGGCGAGCGCGGCTTTGAGACGCCCAGTGCGATCATCAACCGAAACCAGCTCGATCTCTGCGCCGCTGAGATCCTCGGTAGCCGGAACGATGTCGAGTCCGGGTATCGAGGTGGGGGCGATGCAATCGCCGATGCGCGCCTGATCGACTAGTAGATCGTAACTCGACTTGCCCCGCTCTTCGCGGCCGATCCCCATTCCGGTCGAGGCATTACCCTGTGGGTCGAGGTCGATTAGCAAGGTTTTCCAACCGGTTGCAGCCATCGCCGTAGCGATATTGATGGCCGTGGTGGTCTTGCCCACGCCGCCTTTCTGATTGGCAATGGCGATCGTGATCATGTCCGGCTCGCCTCCTTGCTGATAAGTATGAGCGCTTCAGCATCTGTCATCGAGCGTTCCACGTGAAACATTCGGCGCTGGTGCAGCGGTAGCTCCGCGAGTTCTTGCTCCGCCGAACGGACCTTGGGAATCAGCCACTTCGTGTGGCTTGTGGAAAATCGGGATGCCAAGTCTAGCAGCTTGGGCAGCGGAGCGAACGCCCGGGCTGAGATAACATCGGCCGAAAATGAATCGACGAGTTCGAGCCGGCGCCCCTCTACCCTGCAATTTCGAAGGTCCAGTTCGCCAGTTAGCCGTTCAAGCCATTCAACTCGCTTGCGGCGTGATTCCACCAGCACGACCTCTACCTCTGCTCGGAGGATCGCGATGACGATCCCGGGGAAACCCGCCCCGCTCCCGAGGTCCAACCAGGTCGCGCCATCGATGCGCCCAGTGTGAAGCAGCAGCTGCGCCGAGTCGGCGATGTGGCGGACCCAGATGGCATCGAGCGTTCCACGTGAAACGAGATTTTGCCGTTCGTTCTCGCTCCGTAGCGCGGCGCACAGCGCATCGAGGCGGCGAAATGCTTGCAAGTCTCCCAGGGTCGATACGAAGCTTCGCGCCGTTTCCTCGTTGCAGATCACCCCGCAGCAACCTCGCGCCGACGGGCCTGTACCAACACTGCCGCCAGCGCTGCAGGCGTTATTCCGCGAACGCGCGACGCTGCAGCCAAGTCGGCGGGTTTGGCGGCGCTAAGCCGCTCGATCATCTCGTTCGAAAGCCCCGGCACTTCCGCATACGGGAAGTTCTGCGGAAGGGCGACCGACGCGCTTGCCCGCATCTCTCGCAGTTCGGCATCCTGCCGTGCCAGGTAAGGCGCGTAAGCGGCGTCCTCGGCCAGTACCTTCATCAGTTCGCCATCGCCGGACGTGTCGGGGAGCCAGCGGCGCAGGTCACCGATCTCGACATCGCTCCGGGATAGCCATTCGCGAAGCGGCCGCAGCCCGGCGTCGCGCTTAACCGAAACGCCGACCTCCGCGAGATCGGCAGCCGCCACCGGCAGGTCAAGATCGTGGTTCCACCGCGCGCGGCGCTGCTTGCGCCGCGCAAACCATTCGGCGCGAGCCGGCCCCACACAACCCGCTGCGATCGCCAGCGGCGTCAGCCGTGTCGCCGCATTGTTGGCCCGGAGCCGCAGGCGATATTCGGCTCGCGAGGTGAGCATGCGATAGGGCTCGCTGACCCCGTGGAGCGTGAGGTCGTCGATCATCACCGCGATATAGGAATTGGCCCGGTCGAGCGGGGCGGGCTCCCTACCAAGGGCATGAGCCGCCGCGTGCATACCTGCGACGAGGCCCTGCGCCGCGGCCTCTTCATATCCTGTGGTGCCGTTGATCTGTCCCGCGCAATAGAGACCGGGGATTGCCCCCACCTCGAGCCCGTGGGTCAGCGCCCGCGGGTCGACATGATCGTACTCCACCGCATAGCCCGGCACCGACATCGCGACCCGCTCCAAACCCTCCATCGTGCGGAGCAATTCAAGCTGAACGTCGACGGGCAGCGAGGTGCTGATTCCGTTGGGATAGACCAGGTGAGTCGCCAACCCCTCGGGTTCGAGAAACACCTGGTGTCCGTCACGATCCCCGAATCGGTGAATCTTGTCCTCGATCGACGGGCAATAGCGCGGACCCTGCGCTTCGATAGCGCCGGAGAACAGCGGTGAGCGGTGAAGGTTCGCGCGGATGACGTCGTGAGTCGCTGAGTTGGTGCGGGTGATCGCGCAGAACACCTGCGGATTGCCGCGGCGCGTGGTCAACGGCGACATTGTCCACGGCTCGGCGTCCGACGGCTGCTCGGCGAGGCGCGCCCAATCGATCGTGCGCCCGTCAAGCCGCGGCGGCGTGCCGGTCTTAAGGCGGGCGATCGGCAGCACCGCGCCGCGAAGCTGGGCCGCCAGACGATGCGCCGCGCTCTCGCCGATCCGCCCTCCCATAAGACGCTCCTCACCGCGGAAGAGCGTGCCGCCCAGAAAGGTACCGGTGCAAAGGATCACAGCTCTTCCGGGCACCACGGTTCCGTCTGCCAGCTTGAGCCCGACAACTCGGCCGCCGCGGATATCGAGTTCAGCCGCTTCTCCCGCGATGATGTCGATCTGCCCCTGCCCGGCGAAAATTCGCTGGACCGCGGCCTTGAACAATGCGCGGTCCGCCTGGACCCGCGGGCCCTGCACTGCGCTGCCCTTGGAGCGATTGAGCATCCGGTAGTGGATCGCCGCCGCGTCCGCCGCGCGAGCCAGGACACCGTCGAATGCGTCCACCTCGCGCACGAGGTTGCCCTTGCCCAAGCCACCGATGGCAGGGTTGCAACTCATCGCGCCGATCATGTTCGGATCGAAGGTGACGAGCGCCACCCGCGCGCCCATGCGCACGGCGACCGCTGCCGCCTCAACCCCGGCATGCCCTCCGCCGACCACGATGACCTGGAATTCCATCGCCTGGCCGTTACCCGACCAAATGCCTCGGGTCAAAATGCGTGATGTTCCACGTGGAACGTCACTTGCCGATGCAGAATCGCCCGAACAGCGCATCGAGCATCTCCTCCGTCGATGCGCGGCCGATCAGCCGGTCGAAGGCGGTGCGGGTGATCCGCAGACGTTCCGCCGCGTGCAGAAGATCCCGCTTCTCCCCTGACAGAGCTTCAGCCGCCTGCACAAGCAAGCGATGCTGGCGCTGATTGAGCGCCACTTCACCAGGCCGCGGCATGGCGGCCCGGGCGGTAGCCATCAGCGCCCTCTTGAGTGCCCCGAGACCCTCCCCTGTCTCGCTGGACACCACCGCGAGCGCCGCGGCCTTGGCAGTGAAGTCTGCCCGGTCGGACTTCGTCGACACTTCCCACGCGCCGGGAGGACCTGCGCCCTCCGGCCCGAGCCAGAGCACGAGGTCGGCGCGCGCGAACTCGGCCCGTGCGCGCGCGATACCGATCGCTTCGATCGGGTCGCCGCTGCCTTCGTGAAGCCCGGCAGTGTCGACGAAGGTGAACGGCACACCGCCAAGCGCCACCGATCGTTCGAGCACGTCGCGGGTGGTTCCAGCCGTGGGGGCGGTGATTGCCGCCTCGCTCTCGACTAGCGCGTTGAAGAGGCTGGATTTTCCGGCGTGTGGGGGACCCGCGAGGACGACTCGAAAGCCCTCGCGGAGCTTCTCGGCCCGAGGGCGAGCAAGCCACTCGCCCAGCTCCTTGGCAAGGCGCTCCCAACCCTCGGCAAAGGAGGCTGGCAGATTCGGCACATCGTCTTCGTCGGAGAAGTCGAGCGCAGCCTCGACCTGTGCCGAGAGGGCAAGCACCCGATCGCGCCATTCCTCGATCTGCCGCGAAAGCCGTCCGCCCGCGCTGGCCAGCGCCGCCTGACGCTGGAGATCGGTCTCCGATTCGAGCAGGTCAGCAAGGCCCTCCGCCTCCGCCAGATCGATCGCCCCATTGGCGAAAGCGCGGCGCGTGAACTCGCCCGGCTCAGCCGGCCGCAGGCCGGGCATGCCTGCCAGCGCGGCTTCGACCGCCCGGACGACTGCCCGGCCACCGTGGAGGTGAAGCTCGGCGAGGTCCTCCCCCGTCGCCGTCGAGGGACCGGGAAGCCACAGGACCAGAGCGCGATCGAGCAGCTCGCCGGCATTGCGCAGCGCCGTGGCGGTGGCGCGGCGGGGTTGCGGCAGCTTCCCGCAAAGCGCGGCCAGCGCATCGCCGGCGCGGGGCCCGCTGACGCGAACGACAGCGATCCCCGCGGGCGGGGACCCGCTGGACAAGGCAAAAATCGTGTTCATGCTGCCCGCGGCGCTCGCGCGGTGTCCCGAAGTCGGCAGGTCAGTCGGTCACGCCCGACTTGCCGGCCTTGCCGGATGCCGACGCGGTCGCGCCTTCGACGAAATTCTGGAACAATTTCAAACCGATCTGCCCCATGGGCGCCATTTGCTTGGCGTATTCCTGGAGCTGCCCGACATCGCTGACACCCCTCATCGCTTTCGCCAGCGTATCGACATAGACCGCATTCGCTTTGCCCACGTCGGGCAGGCCCATGAAACTGCGCGCCTCTTCGGGAGTGCAGTCGATTTCGATATGGACCTTCACGGGGCTCTCCTGCGTTGAAGCCGAAACTGTCACACGCCCTTGGCAAAGTCCATCGCTTGTCCGTAGGACCTGTCCCGCGCGAACAATCCCCTGGGAGGACCTGATGCCCACCAACACCCAAATCACCACGTTCGATGAAGACGGCACGTTTCCCGCCTATTGCGCGCAGCCGAGCGGCGAGCCGCGCGCGGCGATCATCGTGATCCCCGAAATCTTCGGGGTGAATGCGGGCATCAAGGACAAGTGCGACGCGTGGGCGAGCAAAGGCTACCTCGCGGTGGCGCCCGACATCTTCTGGCGCTTCGCCGAGGGGGAGGAGCACGACCCCGATGTCGAGGCCGAGTTCAACCGGGCGATCGAGAACATGGGCAAGTTCTCGGGTGACGATTGCGTGCGCGATATCGAGGCGCTGATCCACTGGATCCGGCGGCAGAAGGGCGTCGCGAAAGTGGGGCTGGTGGGCTTCTGCCTCGGCGGCCACATGGCCTACAAGGCGGCGACCCGCACCGATGTCGACGCCTCGGTCGGCTACTATGGCGTGGGCATCGCCGATGCGCTCGGCGAGGCGCACGCGATCGCCAGGCCGCTCATGCTGCACATTCCGACCGCCGACCACTTCGTCTCGCCCGAGGCGCAGCGCCAGATGCACGACACGCTGGGCGCGAATCCCAAGGTGACGCTGTACGACTACGAGGGCCTGGACCACGGCTTCGCCGCCGAGCACGGCAAGCGCCGCAACGAAGAAGGCGCGCGATTGGCGGACCAGCGGACCGAGGAGTTCTTCGCTCAGAACCTCGGCTGAGCGGGGCGATGATCAACCGGGCGAACTGGCGCTGGTCGGGTAACGTAGCCTCGCGCTACGCGCTGCCGGCAGGGCTGTTGGTACTCAGCGCGGTGTTTGCCCTGTGGTGGCGCTGGGGGCTGATCGTCACGCTGCCGCTGCTCGCGATCGCGGCGTGGGACTTCTTCCAGCAGGACCACACGCTTCGGCGCAACTATCCGCTACTCGCGCGCGTGCGCTGGATCATGGAGGACCTGCGGCCGTACTTGCGCTCCTACGTCGTCGAAGGCGATCTCGAAGGGCGTCCGTTCAACCACGACGAGCGGGCACTGGTCTATGCCCGCGCCAAGGGCGAGCTCGATTCGCACCCGTTCGGCACCGAGCTCGACGTCTACTCGGACGAATACGAGTGGCTTTCCCACTCTATCGTGCCCAACGAGAATGCGCCCTCGGAATGGCGCTGCGAGGTCGGCAGCACGCAGTGCGCAAAGCCCTACTCCGCCTCGCTCCTCAACATCTCGGCGATGAGCTTCGGATCGCTTTCGGCCAACGCGATCATGGCATTGAACAAGGGGGCGGCGGCCGGCGGCTTCTACCACGACACCGGCGAGGGCGGTCTCTCGCGCTACCACCTCGCGCACGGCGGCGACCTGGTGTGGGAAATCGGCACCGGCTACTTCGGCTGCCGCGACGGATGGGGGAAGTTCGATCTCGGCAAGTTCGCGGAGACGGCACAGATCAACCAGGTCAAAATGGTCGAGATCAAGCTCAGCCAGGGCGCCAAGCCCGGGCACGGAGGTGTGCTCCCCGCAGCCAAGGTGAGCGAGGAGATCGCGAGGGCGCGCGGCGTGCCGCAGGGCAAGGACTGCATTTCTCCCGCGGCGCATTCGACCTTTTCGACCCCGATCGGGCTCCTCGAATGGGCGGCGAGCTTGCGCGAGAAATCGGGCGGCAAGCCGGTGGGGATCAAGCTGTGCATCGGCCAGGTGCACGAAGTATTCGCGCTGATGAAGGCGATGGTCGAGACCGGAATCCGGCTCGATTTCATCACCGTCGACGGCGCCGAAGGGGGCACCGGCGCCGCCCCGGTCGAGCTCTCGAACCGCGTCGGCATGCCTGCGCGCGAAGGCCTCATCGTGATGCGCAACGCGCTCGTTGGCTGCGGTCTGAAGGACGAGGTCCGGCTCGCCGCTGCCGGCAAGGTTCACTCAGGCGCGGGTATGGCGATGAATTTCGGTTTGGGCGCCGATTGGTGCAACGCCGGGCGCGCGATGATGTTCGCGCTTGGCTGCATCCAGTCGATGCGCTGCCACGACGACACCTGCCCCACGGGCGTGGCGACGCAGGACGTCACGCGCCAGCGCGGCCTGGTGGTGGAGGACAAGGCGGAACGCGTGACCCGCTTCCAGCGCCACACGCTCCACGGCCTGCGCGAGATCATCGTCGCCATGGGCCTCGACAATCCATGGCAGATCACCCCGCACCACATCAACGAGCGGCTCGACAGCGCTCGCGCGACCACCATCGACCAGATCTACGGCTTCCTCGACAACCGCCAGTTGCTCGACGCGCCCGCGGAAACGCAGTACGCCCGCGCCTGGGCAGCGGCGCGCGCCGACAGCTTCGCCCAAGCCGCCTGAGGGGTACATATGAGCGCACAAGACAACCTCGCTGCCTGGCACCGCGTAATCGAAGGCGGTAGCACCCGTGAGGCGTTGTCGCAGATCCTGGCCGACGACGCGGTGTTCCACTCACCAGTGGTGCACACGCCGCAAGCCGGCAAGGCCAAGGTGATGGCCTATCTCTCGGCCGCCGGCACCGTGCTGGGCGGCGACGCCTTCCGCTACGTGCGCGAATTCGCCGCGGGCGACAATGCGCTGCTCGAGTTCGAGACCGAGCTCGACGGCATCCACATCAACGGTATCGACCTGATCCGCTTCGGGTCCGACGGCAAGATCGCCGACTTCAAGGTCATGGTCCGGCCGCTGAAGGCGATCAACAAGGTGTGGGAGCTGATGGGCGCGCAGCTCGCGCGGCAGGGCTAGCTGGCGCGGTCAGTTCAGGACCGCGAAGTTTTCGACCAGCTTGCGGGCGTGGGCGGAGATCGGCCCCGGTATCTCTTCCACCAGACCCAGCCGGCGCAGTTCGACGGTGTCCGACAGGCGGATGCGGTGCATCGACCAGCGTGGGCAGCTGCGCTCGTCGATCGGCTCGTCGATCAGCACCGACATGCCGGAGTGCCGGAGATCGCGTGAGAGCGTGCTCATGAGGCTTCGTAAATCGGCCTCCGCCCCTTCGATCAGCTGCAGGAAGTTGCGGCCGTTGTAGAGCAGAAACCCGCTGATGCTCCGCAAGCTGTTGTTGCGCTGGGCAGATTCGAGCAGGCGGTCGATTTAATCGGCCGGCAGTTCGGCGGACGTGCTGATGTAAACTATGCGGCGCATGCGACCCTCGCCTTGTTGAGGGCAGGGGGTGTGGCAGCTTTGGCGGGTAAGTCAAATTTGCCTTCGGCGGGGGCGAGTGAACGGGCCGGACTATCTGCCCATAGCGCGTTGCATGAACGCCAGCCGCTCGGCGACCGAAGCAAGCGGAAGGTCGACCACTTCGTAGCCGTAGCTCCGCCACGCGGCGGTTACAGCTTGGTCGCTCGCCACCGCCTCGTCGTAAGTCTGGATGCGCTGCTCGTCCTGACGATAGATCGCCTGCCACGCCGGCGCGCGAAGAACCGGGCCATCGTAGCGCATCGTCCGGCACGCAGCGTCGATCGCGTGCGAAACCGGCAGGCCCGAGACATCGAGGAGGCCGACCACGTCGGGCAGTCCGCGATCGAACACGACGGGTTCGCGTCCCGCCGCGCCCTCCATCTCGGCCATGTGCGCCGCCAGCATGGCGTCGGCAAAGCCCAGCGGATCGTGAGCGCGCAGCTCCATCCCGCCGGGGGAGCGGAGCAACTCGCGCGCCACTTCGTGGGAGACGTGCATACGCGCCGCCGCGGCTGCCTCCAGTAGCGTCGTCTTGCCCGCACCCGGTGCGCCGGTGAGAACGGCGTGCCGGGCGGGCGCGGCCATCGCCTACTGGTTCATCGTCGCGAAGAAGTCCTCGTTGGTCTTCGAATCCTTCATCTTGTCGAGGAGGAATTCCATCGCGTCGATCGTGCCCATCTGCATCAGGATGCGCCTGAGGACCCACATCTTCGACAGCTTGTCCTTCTCGACCAGCAGCTCTTCCTTGCGCGTGCCGGACTTGCCGACGTCGAGCGCGGGGAAGATGCGCTTGTCGGCGACCTTGCGGTCGAGCACGATTTCGCTGTTACCGGTGCCCTTGAACTCTTCGAAGATAACCTCGTCCATGCGGCTTCCGGTGTCGATCAGCGCGGTGGCGATGATCGACAGGCTGCCGCCTTCCTCGATGTTGCGCGCCGCGCCGAAGAAGCGCTTGGGCCGCTGGAGCGCGTTGGCGTCGACGCCGCCGGTGAGCACTTTGCCCGAGCTTGGCACGACGGTGTTGTAGGCGCGGCCCAGGCGCGTGATCGAATCGAGCAGGATCACCACGTCCTTCTTGTGCTCGACCAGCCGCTTGGCCTTCTCGATCACCATTTCGGCGACCTGGACGTGGCGCGTGGCGGGCTCGTCGAAGGTCGAGGAGATGACCTCGCCGTTGACGCTGCGCTGCATGTCGGTGACTTCCTCGGGCCGCTCGTCGACCAGCAGGACGATCAGGAACACCTCGGGGTGATTGTCGGTGATCGCCTTGGCGATGTTCTGCAGCAGCACGGTCTTGCCGGTGCGCGGCGGGGCGACGATCAGCGCGCGCTGGCCCTTGCCCTGGGGTGAGATGATATCGATCACCCGCGCGCTCTTGTCCTTCACCGTCGGATCGGCGGTGTCGAGGATCAGCTTCGATTCGGGATAGAGCGGGGTCAGGTTGTCGAAGTTGGTCCGGTGGCGGACCTGGTCGGGGTCTTCGAAGTTGACGGTGGTCAGCCCGGTGAGTGCGAAATAACGCTCACCGTCGCGCGGCGCGCGGATCTCGCCTTCGACGGTGTCGCCGGTACGCAGACCCCATTTGCGAACCTGGTTGGGCGAGACGTAAATGTCGTCGGGACCGGCGAGGTAATTCGCCTCGGGGCTGCGCAGGAACCCGAAGCCGTCCTGGAGCACCTCGATGGTGCCCACGCCCATGATCTTGTCTTCGTATTCCTCGTCTTCGGCGAGTTCGCGCAGGATGCAGAACATGAGGTCCTGCCGGCGCATGGTGGAGGCGCCTTCGACGCCGAGTTCCTCGGCCATCTCGACGAGTTCCGCCGGGGCCTTCTTCTTCAGTTCTTTCAGATGCATGTTGGTAGTCCAGTCGATGGAAATGGCCGGCGGGTCGGATGGGCTTGGAGAAAGCGCGACCTGGCCCGCTCGGTTGCGGGCCCGTGCCAGAGGTCTGTCAGATAAGCGCGCCGCGCTGCCCCGTCAATTCGCGTAGGGGTCGGTTCGTCGCGGAATCAGAAGGGGCGGACGACCACGAGAATTACGATCAGCGCCGCAGCGATGCCGGGCACCTCATTGAGCATGCGCAACGTGCGCCCCTCAAGCGGCCGCTCGCCGCGCGCGAGCTTCTTGGCATATCCCGCCAGCCAACCGTGATAGCCGGACAGGAGCAGCACCAGCGCCAGTTTCGCGTGAAGCCACGCCTGATCCCACGCATGCGTGGCGAAAGCCAGGGAAATGCCGAGGACCCACACCACGATCATCGACGGGTTGAGGATGATCTTGAGCAGCTTGCGCTCGCGCTCGACCCACAGGCTGTCCTCAGGCGAACCCTGGGCCGCTTCCTGGTGATAGACGAAATTGCGCGGGAGCATGAACAACCCCGCCATCCAGAAGATGACGAAGATCACGTGACCGGCCTTGAGCCAGGCGTAAGTCATCGTCAGCGCACCGTCCATGAACCCGCCTTAGAGTGTCCGCGCACCCGCGTCACCCCCTCCATTCGCGCACCGCCGTGACCAACTGCTCGACATGCGCAATCGGGGTGTGCTGGCCGATCCCGTGGCCCAGGTTGAACACATGCGGCCGCTCGGCGAACGCCTCCAGAATAGCAATCGCGCGCCGGTCGAGCGCATCGCCGCCCGCGAGCAGCAGCAAGGGGTCGAGATTGCCCTGCACCGGCATTCCCGCCGGCAGCTCGCGCGCCGCCCAGGTGGGATCGATCGTCTCGTCGGTGCCCACCGCGTCGACGCCGGTTTCGCGGGCGTAGGCCGGCAGCTTCTGGCCCGACCCCTTCGGGAAGCCGATGACGGGAATCTCGGGCCGCGCTTCGTTGAGCCGCGCCGTTAGCCGCGCATTGGGCGCGATGACCCAACGCTCGTACTGATCGGGCGCCAGACTGCCGGCCCAGCTGTCGAACAGCTGCACGGCTTCGACCCCGGCGTCGATTTGGCCCACGAGGTAGTCGAACGTCGCCCCCTCGATCGCCCCGAGCAGCGACTCAAGGGCCGCCGGGTCGCGGTAGGCGAGCGAGCGTGCCTCGGCCTGGTCCCTGGTGCCCTGTCCGGCGACCATGTAGGTGGCCACGGTCCACGGAGAGCCGGCGAATCCGAGCATGGTCGTCGCGGGTCCCAGTTCGGCCCGCGTGCGGCGCACCGTCTCGTAGATCGGATTGAGCAGCCTCGGCGCCGCTGCCAACGCCTGCCACGCACCGTCGATCAGCGGCGGCGCCAGCCGCGGCCCCTCGCCCGTCTCGAACCACAAGTGCTGCCCCAGGGCATGCGGGATCACGAGAATGTCGGAGAACAGGATCGCGCCGTCAAAGCCGAACCGGCGGACCGGCTGGAGCGTGATCTCGGCCGCCGCCTCGCTGTCGTAGGCCATGTCGAGGAAACCGCCCTTCTCGGTCCTAAGAGCGCGATATTCGGGCAAATAGCGGCCAGCCTGGCGCATCAGCCACAGCGGCACGCGGTCGCAGCGCCTGCCGCGCAGAGTGTCGAGAAGGGGACCGGGCATCGCGGTGTCCAATCAGAATAATATAAGATTCTATATAGGATGAAGGAGTCTGTTGGCCCTGTGGATTGCGGGGACGGCGGCGCCCTGCCCGATTTTTGCCGGACTGAACAGGTGCCGGTGAGTGCGCGACTCCGCTGATTTGCGCGTCAACCGAAGCTTATCCCCGCTGTCCCCAGCCTGTTGGCAAGCCAGCGCGCCTGTCCACAAGCGGCCGCGAGCAGGACTCGCAGCGGTGATCGAATCCTCCCGCGAAATTGTCCTCTCTACGCTCCCGTGGTTTATGCCGGGACTTGTCCACATGACCCGGCTCCATCTCCACCTGCTGTCGGATTCGACCGGCGAGACGCTCGAGATGATCGCCAAGGCCGCGCTTGCCCAGTTCGAGGATGCCGACATCCACCGCCATTTCTGGCCGATGGTCCGCAGCCGCCAGCACCTCGACCGCATCGTCCCCGAACTGGCGGACAATCCCGGGCTGGTGCTGTTCACGCTGGTAAATCTAGAA
>JBQCFR010000204.1:0-6527 GCA_051958885.1 Tsuneonella sp. | reverse complement strand
TCCGCGACCGGCTGCTGCGGCCGGCGATGGTCGGGGTGGCGAAGAAGCCCGACTAGGATTGTCCTGATCTAATCCGGCGTTAGCTGCGCTTCGAGGCTCGCGCGCTCGGCCTGCGCCGCCTGGCGCGACTGCGGACGAATGAAGATGCGGCGCACTTCGGGGTGCTGCTGCTTCGCCTTGTTCTCGATCTGGTGCGCGATCTGCTCGAGCCGGCCGACCGGCAGATCGTCGTCCATGTCGACGCTCAGCATGGCCACGACATCGTTGGGCGAAAGCTGCACCGTCATCACCTCATTGACCACGCACACGGGCTCGTGCGCGCGCGCGATGCGGTCGAGCGCCGTCTCGATTTCGGGCCGCGCGCGTTCGCCGATCAGCAGGTGCTTGCACTCGCGGGCGAGCACTATCGCGACGGCGGCGAGCAGCAGCCCGATCAGCACCGAACCCATGCCGTCCCAGACCGGGTTGCCGGTTATCAACGTGATGCCGATGAACACCGCCGCGATCGTCAGGCCGACGAGCGCGGCCCCGTTCTCGAACAGGACGACGAAGATCGACGGATCCTTGCTGCTGCGCAGCGCAGCCCAGACCGATTGGCCCGGCTCCATCGTCCGGCGAAACTCGCGCACGGCGAACACGGTCGAGGCGCCTTCGAACACGAACGAGACGCCGAGTACCCCGAAGTTGATCAGCGGATCGCGCAGCATCTCGGGGTGCATCATGTGGAGGATGCCCTCGTACACCGATACGCCCGCGCCCGCGGTGAAGATCAGCAGCGCGACGAGGAAACTCCAGAAGTAGATCTCGCGCCCGTAGCCGAGCGGATGCATCTCGTCGGGCGGTCGCTCTGCGCGGTGTTCGCCGTAGAGCAGGAGCACCTCGTTCCCGCTGTCCACCAGCGAGTGGATTCCCTCGGTCAGCATCGAGGAGCTGCCGGCGATCGCCGCGGCGACGAACTTCGTCACGGCAATCGCCAGATTGGCGCCGAGTGCGGCGTAGATCGCAAACTTCCTGCCCGATGCCATGGCCCCCCAATGCGCGAAGCCGCATCGAGGGTCCGAAGCGGCTACACCAGCTGCGCGCGGTTCTCGTCGCGGTGCTTCTTGAGGTACTTCATGAACGGGGTGCCGCCGGTGCCGACGTCGGGGTCGTTGCCGGCGCCCGAGCGCGATTGCTTGTTGATGTAGCTTGCGGCGTATTCGAGGTGGCGGGTGCGGAAGCGGGCCTTCTGCTCGAGGCACGCGTTAAACGCGTCCTTGAGAGACTGCGACCCCGCCCCGGCCACGAACTCGCGCAGGCAAGAGCGCGCGCCGAGGTCTTCGATGAAGCGCCGATGCGCGACGGGGCGGTAGTGATGCAGCTCGTCGAGGAAGTGCTTGAGCGGATCGTCGCTGTGGCGCACCCCGAACAGTGCATCCATCGCCGGCACGATGCTCGATTGCGAGCCGGTCTGGCCGCGCAGCGCCTGCGGCTGGCCGCCCAGCTTGGCCACGCCTTCGTAGATCAGTCCTTCGCCGAGCGCCGGGTTGTTCGCCCACCCGTGGATGTAGGGCCGCACGCGGTTGAAGTAGATATAGGGGTCGCAGCGTTCGGGCATGCGCGCGAAGTGGCCGTAGATCCGCTCCCACGCCTGGTTCATTTCGGTCAGCAGCCGCTCGGCCTCGGCGGCGTCGCGCGTGTTCGCCGCGGCGATCAGCTTGACGGCATTGTCGAGCACGACCCCCGCCTCGGCCTCGATCGCCACATGGATCATCACGAACCAGTTCTCGTCCGCCCCGCCGAGGAAGTTCTGCACCATGTAGATGTTCTCGAGCGCGATCGGGCCGGCCTTGTCGAGCCGCGCCCAGTTGTCGAGCACGTAAGCGGAATAGGGCAGCAACGGCGCCTGGCCGAGTCGGTCGGCGATCGCGACGATCGGGCGCGCGAGGTTGGCGGGCAGCTGCGCCGGCGGCGCCTCCTCGCCCCAGACGTAGGCCTGCACCAGGAACGAGTAATGCACCATTGCGGTGCGCACTTCCTCTTCGGCGGCTTCGCGCGCCCAGTCATCCAGGCCGGGGTCGGCTAGCTGGCCGAGCCAGTGGCGCACCCGCCCCGTGGTCAGCAGACCGGAGAGGTTGGCGGCGGCCTGCTTCACCTCGTCGAACAGCGAGGGAAGGGCGATCTCGTCGATCTCGTAATGCGAAAGGAAGCCGCGCTCGCGCGACATGCCGTAGTCTGTGATCTCCATGGTGAACCTGATCGCCGGGCGCGGGTTGGGCCGCCCGGATCGATGCGCCAGTGGTATCAAGTGCAACCAGATGGCTCAAGCCGCGGCGGTCAACTTGCCCCCGGGAAGTTCACCAGAAGGTCGTATGCCGTAGCGTCCCACGCGCCCGCCAGGCGAACCCCGTTGCGCAGCCAGAATGCGTGCTTCACGATCTCGGCCTGCTGCTCGATGCCGTACTTCTCGAGCTTCCAGCCGGGCCTGAGGCTGTAGTCGTAGCGGCAGAACGGGTGACGGTGGAGCAGAAGGTAACAGTCGCCCCGCTGCTGCGTCTGCCACACGTGCGTCAGCTCATGGACGAACAGCCCCTGCGCGATGATCCCCACTTGCGCAAAATCGTCGCAGTAAGCGTCGCCGCGCGGGTGGAAGTGCAGGTGCCCGCGCGGGGCCATCGTCGTGCCGCGCGGCTGCAGCGGGAAGAACTTGCGGCGGCGGATGGTGACCCTGGCGTAATCGATCGCGTTGCCGAATACCGAGCGGGCGAGGGCGATCTCGCCCGCTGTCAACCGCCGCTCGCCGCCCGCCGGGCAGCCGGAACGCGTATCGAGGCCGGGCCCGTCCGCCGCCTCGTTCAGCGCTCGTCCCCGGCCGCCTTGATCGGCGCGCTGAAGGTCTGCGTCGCGCCGCCGGAAACGGTGATGGTGACTTCGGTGGTGCCGCCGGGCTTGAGATCGGGCGAGACGCCGGTCGCCATGATGTGCTTGCCGCCGGGGGCGAAGCTGAGCTTGTCGCCTTTCTTGATCGGCAGCGGGAGCATGTCCATCATCTGCCTCTGGCCGCTCCACTCGCCGTAGTCGTGGAACATCGCGCTCTTCGCGCCCTTCACCGAGGCGCGGCTGAGCGCGAGGTTGTCATCGCCTTCATAGGCGAGGTCGAAATAGACCGCCGCCGGATTGCCCGCCACCGGGGCGAGCACCATGCGCGCGTTGCTGATGGTCATGCCAGGCACGCCCTTGACCGCCTGGGCTGCCGGCTTCTCGGCGTTGCCGCCGCAGGAGGCCATCGAGACCGCCGAGATCGCCAGCGCCGCCGCCGTCAGAACACCCTTCTTCATGAGCCTACCCCTCCTGATTTCACATCCCGTTCTCGCCGCTTACGCTACCCGCCGGCAGCCCGCCTGCCAACCCCGGGGCAAGGCTTGTGCCTTGCAAAAGCGCACCTATATCGCCCGCGTAAACCGAGCCGCCGACCGGCCTTGCCGAAGGATTGGGGGGTCACCAGGCGGCGTCCAACAAACGCTAAGCTGAATAGGGAAGACATGGCCAAAGTTATCGGTATCGACCTCGGCACCACCAACTCCTGCGTCGCCGTGATGGACGGCGGCAAGCCCAAGGTGGTCGAGAATTCGGAAGGCGCGCGCACCACGCCCTCGATCGTCGCCTTCACCAAGGATGGCGAGCGGCTGATCGGCCAGCCGGCCAAGCGCCAGGCGGTCACCAACGGCGACAACACCATCTTTGCCGTGAAGCGCCTCATCGGCCGCCGGTTCGACGATCCGGTGACCAAGAAGGACACCGAGCTCGTCCCCTACGACATCGTCAAGGGCAAGAATGGCGATGCCTGGGTCAAGGCCGGCGGCGAGGAGTACAGCCCCAGCCAGATTTCCGCCTTTATCCTGCAGAAGATGAAGGAAACCGCCGAGAGCTATCTCGGCGAGACCGTTTCGCAGGCTGTCATCACGGTCCCCGCGTACTTCAACGACGCTCAGCGCCAGGCGACCAAGGACGCCGGCCAGATTGCCGGCCTCGAAGTGCTGCGCATCATCAACGAGCCGACGGCTGCGGCGCTCGCCTATGGCCTCGAAAAGAACGACGGCAAGACCATCGCCGTGTACGACCTCGGCGGCGGCACGTTCGACGTCTCGATCCTCGAGATCGGCGACGGCGTGTTCGAGGTGAAGAGCACCAATGGCGACACATTCCTGGGTGGTGAAGACTTCGACACCGCGATCGTCGAGTGGCTGGCGGACCAGTTCAAGAAGAAGGAGAACATGGATCTCCGCACCGACAAGCTCGCCCTCCAGCGGCTCAAGGAAGCCGCCGAGAAGGCCAAGATCGAGCTGTCGAGCGCTCAGACGACCGAGATTAACCTCCCCTTCATCACCGCGCGCATGGAAGGCGGCAGCACCACGCCGCTGCACCTCGTCGAGACGATCACCCGCGCCGACCTCGAGAAGCTCGTCGCGCCGCTGATCGAGCGCACCAAGGAGCCGATGAAGAAGGCGCTCGCCGATGCCGGCCTCAAGGCCAGCGACATCGACGACGTCGTGCTCGTCGGCGGCATGACCCGCATGCCGCGCGTGCGGGAGTTCGTGAAGGAGTTCTTCGGCAAGGAACCGCACACCGGCGTCAACCCGGACGAGGTCGTCGCGATGGGCGCGGCGATCCAGGCCGGCGTGCTGCAGGGCGACGTCAAGGACGTGCTGCTGCTCGACGTGACACCGCTCTCGCTCGGCATCGAGACGCTGGGCGGGGTGTTCACCAAGATGATCGACCGCAATACGACGATCCCGACCAAGAAGACGCAGACCTACTCGACCGCCGAGGACAACCAGAACGCGGTGACCATCCGCGTCTTCCAGGGCGAGCGCGAGATGGCCGCCGACAACAAGCTGCTCGGCCAGTTCGACCTGGTCGGCATCCCGGCCGCGCCGCGCGGCGTGCCGCAGATCGAGGTCACCTTCGACATCGACGCCAACGGCATCGTCAACGTCTCGGCCAAGGACAAGGGCACCGGCAAGGAGCAGCAGATCCGCATCCAGGCTTCGGGCGGTCTCTCCGACGCCGACATCGAGGCGATGGTCCAGGACGCCGAGAAGTTCGCCGACGAGGACAAGAAGCGCCGGGCCGCCGCGGAAGCGCGCAACCAGGCAGACAGCCTCGTCCACGCCACCGAGAAGCAACTCGAAGAGCACGGCGCCAAGATCGACGCCGATCTCAAGAGCCAGGTCGAGGCGGCGATCGCAGAGGCGAAGACCGCGCTCGAAGGCGACGATGTCGACGCGATCAACGCCAAGGCGCAGGCGCTCACCGACGTGGCGATGAAGATGGGCCAGGCGATCTACAGCCAGGAGCAGGCGAGCGCCGAAGCTCCGGCCGAGGGCGCTGCGGCGGGTTCGGAAGGCGGCAACGAAGATGTCGTGGACGCCGAGTTCTCCGAAGTCGACGAAGACGCCAAGGGCTGATAGCCCAAGTGGAAGACCAGCCCGCCACCGGTGCACGCGCACCGGTGGCGGCGCGGTTTATGGCGGGGCAATGATGTCGGCTACCGAAATCGATTTCTACGAGCTGCTCGGCGTCAGCCGTGACGCGGATGGTGCGACTCTCAAGTCGGCCTATCGCAAGCTCGCGATGCAATATCACCCGGACCGCAATCCGGGATGTCACGACAGCGAGAACCGCTTCAAGGCGATCAGCGCGGCCTACGAATGCCTGAAGGACCCGCAGAAGCGGGCAGCGTATGATCGCTACGGCCACGCGGCGTTCCAGAACGGCGGCCCCGGCGGCTTCCAGGGCGGCGGCGACTTCGCCGACATCGGCGATATCTTCGAGACCATCTTCGGCAGCGCCTTCGGCGGCGGCGGGCGGCAGCAGCCGCGCCGCGGCGCCGACTTGCGCTACGACATGGAGGTCACCCTCGAAGAGGCGTTCCACGGCAAGACCAATGAGATCGAGATCGAGGTCAGCCAGGCCTGCGACACCTGCCACGGGTCGGGCGCATCGCCCGGGACCTCGGCGCGCCGCTGCAACTTGTGCGGCGGGCACGGCAAGGTCCGCGCCAAGCAGGGCTTCTTCGTGGTCGAACGGCCGTGCCCCAACTGCCACGGACGCGGCGAGGTGCTCGAGAGCCCGTGCCGCAACTGCGGCGGGGAAGGGCGCGTCGACCGCGCCCAGACGCTGCAAGTCGAGATCCCGCCCGGCGTCGACACCGGCACCCGCATCCGCCTGTCGGGCAAGGGCGAGGCGGGGCCGCGCGGGGCCCCTCCCGGCGACCTCTACATCTTCGTCCACGTGCGCCCGCACAACCTGTTCGAGCGCGAGGGAACGACGCTGATCACGCGCGTGCCGATCAGCTTCACCACCGCGGCGCTCGGCGACACGCTTGACATTCCCGACCTCGGCGGCGAGACCCACACGCTGACCATTCCGGCCGGCATCCAGTCGGGCAAGCAGCTGCGCGTGCGCGGCGGCGGCATGCCGGTGCTGCAGGGCCGCGGACGCGGGGACATGGTGGTCGAGATCGTCGTCGAGACCCCGACCAGGCT
>JBQCFR010000203.1:0-19467 GCA_051958885.1 Tsuneonella sp. | reverse complement strand
CGCGCCGGGGCCCCCCGGCGGTGGGGGGGGGGGGGGCGGCCCCCCCCCCGCCGCGCCCCGCGCCCCCCCCCCCGCCGGGGTGGCGGGGCCCCCCCCCACGACCAGGTGATGCGGCTCGCCGAGCTGGCCGAAGCCGCCGGGCTCGACGGGGTCGTCTGTTCCGGCCGCGAGGTCGCCGCCGTGCGCCAGCAGTGGAAAGACGGGTTCTTCGTGGTCCCCGGCCTGCGGCTGCCCGAGCATGCGACGGGGGACCAGAAGCGCGTCGTCACGCCGCGCCAGGCGCGCGACGACGGGGCGAGCGTGCTCGTCGTCGGCCGGCCGATCAGCCGCGCCGAAGACCCGGTCGCCGCCGCGCGCGCGATCGAGGCGACGCTCTAACGCCGTTCAGCGCCGCGAAAGCGATTCTCGCGAATTTTCGCCGCCGTTCAACTGTTTGAGAAGGGAAGCTCGAATGAAACACAGGCTCGCGCTACTGCTCGCCGGCGCTGCTGCGGCAACGCTCCCGCTCGCGCCGCTGGCGGCGCAGAACGCGCCCGTCGCGGTCGAGATCGCCCCGGGGCACTCGGTGCTCACCGTCACCGGCGAGGGCAAGTCGTTCCGCGAGCCGGACCTCGCGGTGTTCAGCGCCGGGGTCACCACCCAGGCCTCCACCGCCGGTGAGGCGCTGGCCCAGAACTCGCGCGCGATGGAGCAAGTGATCGCCTCGCTCAAGCGCGCCGGAATCGCCGAGCGGGACATCCAGACCAGCAACCTGTCCATCAACCCGGTCTATTCCGATCCCAACCGCGACGCGATGATGGCCGCGCGCACCACCGGCCAGCCCTATGTCGCCCCGCCGCCCGAGCAGCAGGTGCCCCGCATCATCGGCTATTCGGCGAACAACACCGTGTCCGTGCGCCAGCGCAAGCTCGGCGATTATGGCAAGGTGATCGACACGCTCGCCTCGGCCGGCGCCAACCAGATCAACGGGCCGAGCTTCCAGATGGACGATCCCGAGCCTGCGCTCAACGAGGCGCGGCGCGACGCGATGAAAGCCGCGCGCGAGAAGGCGCAGCTCTACGCCGACGCCGCGGGGCTCAAGATCGTGCGGATCATGACGATCAGCGAAGGCGGCGGTTACTTCGGCCCGCCGCCGAAGGTGTTCGCTCGCGCCGCCGGCAGCGTGGCCGCCCCGCCGCCCCCGCCGCCGGCGCCGGTGCAGCCGGGCGAGATGCAGATGACCGCCAGCGTGAGCGTGCAATACGAGCTTGCGCCCTAGCGGCGCGCGCCTAACAGCGGCGGCATGCCCGCTCCCGCGATCAAGATCTGCGGCGTGACCGACGCGGTCGCGCTCGACGCCGCAGTCGCCGCGCGGGCCGATCACGTGGGATTCGTGTTCTTCGCGCCCTCGCCCCGCAACCTCTCGCCGGCGAGCGCGCGCCGCCTGGCCGAGGGCGCCGCCGGGCGGAGTGGCCGGGTCGGGCTGATCGTCGACCCCGGCGACGCCTTGCTCGCCGATGCGGTCGAAGCCGGCGCGCTCACCGCGATCCAGCTTCACGGCGATGAGACGCCGCAGCGCGCGGCGCAAGTGCGCGCACGGTTCGGACTACCGGTGTGGAAGGTGATCCCGGTCGCCGCGGCGGCGGATCTCGCCCGCGCGGCGCATTATCGAGAGGCTGCCGATCTCATCCTGTTCGACGCACGCACCCCAAAGGGGGCTCTGCCTGGCGGGATGGGCCTCAAGTTCGATTGGTCGCTGCTGGCCGGCCATCGCGGGCCGCTGCCGTGGGGCGTTGCGGGAGGGCTCACTCCCGCGAACGTGGCGGAAGCGATCCGCATCACCGGCGCGCCGCTGGTCGATACCTCGTCGGGCGTCGAAAGCGCGCCCGGGGTCAAGGACGTGGACAAGATACGCGCCTTTTGCCAAGCGGCCCGGCGATGAGCGCGCCCAATTCCTTCCGCAACCAGCCTGACGAACGCGGGCATTTTGGCGACTACGGCGGCCGCTACGTGGCTGAGACGCTGATGCCGCTGATCCTCGAGCTCGAGGCGGCCTATCGCGCGGCGCAGGCGGACCCGGCGTTCCATGCGCAGTTCGACGACTTGCTCGAACACTACGTCGGCCGCCCCAGTCCGCTGTACTTTGCGGAACGTCTGACCGAGGCGCTCGGCGGCGCACAGGTCTGGTTCAAGCGCGACGAGCTCAATCACACCGGCGCGCACAAGATCAACAACTGCGTCGGCCAGATCCTGCTCGCGATCCGCATGGGCAAGACGAAGATTATCGCCGAGACCGGCGCGGGCCAGCACGGGGTCGCCACCGCAACCGTCTGCGCGCGGTTCGGGCTGCCCTGCACGATCTTCATGGGCGCCACCGATGTGGCCCGCCAGCAGCCTAACGTGTTCCGCATGAAGCTGCTCGGCGCCGAGGTGATCCCGGTGACCAGCGGTGCGGCGACGCTGAAGGACGCGATGAACGAGGCGCTGCGCCACTGGGTCGCGCACGTCGAGGACACGTTCTACATCATCGGCACCGCCGCCGGCCCGCACCCCTATCCGGAGCTGGTGCGCGACTTCCAGTCGGTGATCGGCAAGGAAGCGCGCGCGCAATTGCTCGAGCGCACCGGCCGCCTGCCCGACCTGCTCGTCGCGGCGATCGGCGGGGGTAGCAACGCCATCGGGCTGTTCCACCCGTTCCTCGACGATGCCAGCGTCAAGATGCTCGGCGTCGAGGCGGCGGGCCACGGGCTCGACAAGCAGCACGCGGCGTCGCTCGCGGGCGGCGCGCCGGGAGTGCTCCACGGCAACAAGACCTACCTGCTGCAGGACGAGGACGGCCAGATCGCCGAGGCGCACTCGATCAGCGCCGGCCTCGACTACCCCGGCATCGGCCCCGAGCACGCCTGGCTCAAGGACACCGGCCGGGTCGAATACACCGCCGTCACCGACGACGAGGCGCTGGACGCCTTCCAGCTCCTCTGCCGCACCGAGGGCATCATCCCCGCCCTCGAACCCAGCCACGCCATCGCCGCCGTCGCCAAACGTGCGAAGGAGATGGACCGCGACGCGATCATCCTCGCCAACCTCTGCGGCCGGGGGGACAAGGACATCTTCACGGTGGCGGATCACCTCGGGGTGGCGATGTGAGCGCGAGGGTTCGGAAGTGGGCGCTGATCTACATCGCGGTCCTCGTGGCGATGGTCTTAATCGCGAAGTATCCGTACCTCCTTCGCGGCGAGGCTCCGCAGTTTTTCGAAGGAGAGTTGCTGCGAACGGTCATCATAGCGGGCGTCGGAACCGGCCTGATTGAGATAATCATCTGGCGCTGGGGCCAACTTCGCGGTCGCTTCGGACGGAAGATTTCCAGATGAGCCGCCTCGCCTCCGCCTTCACCAAAGGCCGCCCCGCCCTCGTCTGCTTCATCACCGCGGGTGACGGCGACACCGCGGCCAATCTTGACGCGCTGGTCGCGGGCGGCGCGGACGCGATCGAGCTGGGCATGCCGTTCACCGATCCGATGGCCGACGGCCCGGCGATCCAGGCGGCGAACTTGCGCAGCCTCGGCGCGGGCACGACCACGCGCGACGTGCTGCTCATCGCCAACGAATTCCGCGAGCGGCACCCGGACGTGCCGCTGGTGCTGATGGGCTATGCCAACTCGATGGTTCGGCGCGGGCCCGAGTGGTTCGCGCGCGAGGCGGCCGCCTGCGGCGTCGACGGGGTGATCTGCGTCGACATTCCGCCCGAGGAGGACGACGCGCTCGGCCCCGCGCTGCGCGCGGCCGGGATCGACCTCATCCGCCTCGCCACCCCGACCACCGACAGCGCGCGGCTGCCGGCGGTGCTCGATGGCTCGTCGGGTGTCCTCTACTATGTCTCGGTCGCCGGGATCACCGGGCTTCAGCAGGCCGCGACCGCCTCGATCGAGAGCGCCGTCGCCCGCATCAAAGCGGCGACCGACCTGCCGGTGGCGGGCGGCTTCGGCATCCGCACCCCCGAACAGGCCGCCGCCATCGCGGGCGTGGCGGACGGCGTGGTGGTCGGCTCCGCGCTGGTCGAGCTGTGCGGGAAGCATGGTGGCAAGGCTCCGGAGCACATCCGCGCGCTGACCGCTTCGCTGGCCGAGGCCGTTCATAGCGCGCGTCAAAAAGGCCAGTAAGAGGGTTCACGCAGAGGCGCAGAGGAAGAAAATGCGCAGAGGCGCAGAGGAGTCCCGCCGAGCCGAAGGCTCACACGATAATTCAAGCCTTAAGGCGAACTCGACACGCGCGTGAAGGAGAGCGGCTTCGCCGCGGGCACTGCCTCTCTGCGCCTCTGCTTTCTCTGCGGCTCTGCGTGAATCCCACTTTTCTGAAGGGATGACGTGCGCAACATTTGGGGTTAGGAGCGCCGCATGTCCTGGCTCAGCCGCGTCCGCAATTCGCTGCCGTTTCTCCCCAAGCGCGAAACGCCCGACAACCTGTGGGTCAAGTGCCCGAGCTGCCAGGAAATGCTCTTCGTCAAGGAGTACGAGGAGAACCTCGAGGTCTGCCCGCGCTGCGGGCATCACGGGCGGATCGGCGCCGACACGCGGCTCGCGCAGCTCCTCGACGCGGGTTTCGAGCTGCTGCCGCAGCCCGAGGTCAAGGAAGACCCGCTCAAGTTCCGCGACACCGCCAAGTACACCGACCGGCTGAAGAAGGCGCGCGCCAACAACCCGCATGCGGACGCGTTCTCGGTCGCCTCAGGCGCGATCGACGGGCGCCCGGCGGTCGTCGGCGTGCAGGATTTCAGCTTCATGGGCGGCAGCATGGGCATGGCCGTCGGCGCGGCGTTCGTCGCCGGCGCGGAGAAGGCGCTCGAGCGGCATTGCCCTTACGTCGTCGTCACCGCGGCCGGCGGCGCGCGGATGCAGGAAGGCATTCTCAGCCTGATGCAGATGCCTAAGGCGACCGTGATGACCAGCCGGCTCAAGCACGCCGGGCTGCCCTACATCGTCGTGCTGACCGATCCGACCACCGGCGGCGTCACCGCGAGCTACGCGATGCTCGGCGACGTCCATATTGCCGAGCCCGGCGCGCTGATCGGCTTCGCCGGCCAGCGGGTGATCCAGGACACTATCCGCGAGCAACTCCCCGAAGGCTTCCAGCGCGCCGAGTACCTGCTCAAGCACGGCATGGTCGACATGGTGGTCGAGCGGAAGGAGCTCAAAGCGACGTTGGCGACGTTGATCGATTACCTGGCGCCGAAGAAGGCGGCCTAGCGATGCGCAAGAATCTCCCCCTCAGGGGGAGGTGGCAGCGCGAAGCACTGACGAAGGGGGGTGAGCCGGGCGCGGCGTATGCCCCCTCCGACCCGCCTTCGGGGGCCCACCTCCCCCACAGGGGGAGACTCTAACCGGTGACAGACTTCGCCGCCTCCTCCGACCCTGCGGTGCAGGCGCAGCTCGACCGGCTGGCGCGCCTCTCGCTGCCGCAGGGGCGGTTCGGGCTGCAGACGATTCGAGCGCTGCTCGCGCGGCTCGGCGACCCGCAGAAGCGGCTGCCGCCGGTGTTCCACGTCGCCGGAACCAACGGCAAGGGCTCGACTTGCGCCTACCTGCGCAGCGTTCTCGAGGCGCAGGGGCTCACCGTTCACGCGGCGACCAAGCCGCACCTCGTGCGCTACAACGAGCGTATCCGCATCGCCGGCAGCCTCATCTCGGACGCCGAGCTGGCGGAGCGGCTCAGGCAAGTTCTCGATGCGGCCGACGACCTCCATCCCAGCTTCTTCGAAGTCACCACGGCGGCCACGTTCCTCGCCTTCGCCGAGCATCCGGCCGACGCCTGCGTGATCGAGGTCGGGCTCGGCGGGCGGTTCGATGCGACCAACGTGATGGAGCGCCCCGCCGCGTGTGGGATCGCGAGCCTCGGGATCGATCACGAGCAGTTCCTGCTCGCGCCGGAAGAAGGGACGCCGGCCGAACCGATCGCGCGGATCGCGTTCGAGAAGGCGGGCATCGTGCGCCCCGGATCGCCGCTGGTGACGATGAGCTACCCCCACGCCGCCGAGCTCGAGATCGAGCGCGCGGCGATGGTCGCCGGTGCGCCGCTGCACATGCGCGGGCGCGACTGGTCGGCGACCTGCGGCGAGACGATCGAGTATGAAGACCGCCACGGACGGCTCACGCTGCCGCTCCCCGCGCTTCCCGGCGGCCACCAGGCGGACAACGCCGCGCTCGCGGTGGCGATGCTGCGGCACCAGGACACGGTGGCCGTCGACTCCGAGGCGATGCGCCGAGGCATTCGCGCCGCGCGCTGGCCGGCGCGGCTGCAGCTGCTCGAGGAAGGGCCGCTCGCCGCTCTCGCCGCGGGGCACGACCTGTGGCTCGACGGCGGTCACAATGCCGACGCAGGCGCGGCGATCGCGCGGCATTTCACCGGGGAGCGGCTGCACCAGATCGCCGGGATGCGCGCGAACCGCGATCCGCGCGCGATCGCCGAGCCGCTCCGCGATTGCGTCGTTAGCCTCACCGCGGTCCCGATCCCCGGCAGCGATGCGCACGACGCGGCCGCCTTCGGGCCCGATGCCAAGGCGGCGAACTCGGTCGCCACCGCGCTGCGCGCGATCCCGCCCGACGGGCTGCCGATCCTGATCGCCGGATCGCTCTATCTCGCCGGCAAGGTCCTGTCTGAGAACGAGCAGATCCCCGACTGACGGTTCAGTCGTCGGCGATCTCGCCGGCGACCCACGCGCGGGCCAGCGATTCGCCCATCTCCTCGTCGCGCACCACCGACGGCGCCTGGAGCCGGGTCTGCGCGACGCAAGCCGGCGGCAGCAGCGTGTCGAAGGTGACGCCGATTGTATCGTCGTGCCGCCACGCGAGATCGCCGAAGGTCTCGAAGCCGAGCCAGGTCAGCATGCCCGCGCCCGCCTCTTCGGGCCGGCTCAGGATCATCTGCGCTCCGCCTTGCGACAGGTCGATCAGGCGCACCGGCTGCAGGCCGTGAATCGTGCGAAACCGCGCGCCGAATCCGACCTGGAGTCGCGCAAACGCACGGCGGCTATCCTCGCCGCTCTCTGGTCCCGAGCGTGCCATAGCGACCGCGTTATGGTTCGCATGCTGTAGCCGTCCGGTTGAGGGTTTTCCCTAATTTCGCGATAAAGGCGCACGGCTGCTCAGGCGATGACCTCCGGGTCGGCGCGCGCGTCACCCTCGCCGACCTCACCCGCGGTGCCCATCGCCGCATCGACGAGCCCGCTGCGCATCATCCACCAGAACAGCGCGATGCCCGGCAGCGCGAGCACCGTGGTCAGCAGGTAGAAGTTCACGTAGCCGTAGCTCTCGATGAGCCCGCCCGCGGTGGTTCCGGTCAGGAAGCGGCCAACGATCGATGCGCCCGCGCTGATCAGCGCGTACTGCGCAGCGGTGAAGCGCAAGTCGCACAGCGCCGAGAAGTAAGCGACGACCACCACGCCGCCGAACCCGCTGGAGAAGTTTTCGAACCCGATCGCGCCCGCCATGCCGAGCGTGCTGTGCCCGGCCGCGGCGAGCGCCGCGAAGCTGAGGTTGCTCACCGCCATCAGCACCAGCGCGATCAGCACCGACCGCTTGAGCCCGAGCCTGGCGTAGAACACTCCGCCCACGAAGACGCCTACGATCAGCGCCCAGAACCCAACGCCGACATCGTAAAGCGCGATCTCGTCGTTCGAGAACCCGAGGTCGTCGAACAGCAGGCGAAAGGTCAGGTTGGCGAGCGTGTCGCCGATCTTGTGGACGAGGATGAACAGCAGCACGAGCCACGCGCCGCTGCGCTGGAAGAACTCGGCGAACGGGCCCACGATCGAGCGCCAGATCTCGCCCACGCTGCGGCGCTGGGCCACGACCTGCCGCCGCGGCGGCTCACCCAGGATCAGCGCGGTGAGCATCGCCGGCAGCGCGAACACCGCACAGGCCATGTAGGCCAGCGACCATCCGCCGCGGGCCGCCACCACCAGCGCCAGCGCGCCCGCCGCGGCCGAGCCGATCCGCCAGCCGTACTGACTCATCCCCGATCCGGTGCCGAGCTGATAAGGCTTGAGCAGTTCGATGCGGTAGGCGTCGATCACGATGTCGAAGCTCGCCCCGGCGATCCCCAGTAACACCGCGCTGGTCGCCGTCCAGTAGATGTCCGCCTTCGGATCCGCGAGCGCAAGGTTGACCACCGCGAGCATCACCAGCACGCCGATCACCAGCATCCACGAGACGCGCTGCCCGAGCGCACCGATCACCGGCAGCCGCACCCCGTCGATCACCCACGCCCACAGCGGCTTCAGGTTGTAAACGAAGAACGCCAGCGTGAAGGCGGTGATGGTCGATTTCTCAATCCCGTCCTGCGCCAGCCGAGTGGTCAGCGTGGCGGCCAGCAGCGCGAAGGGGAAGCCCGACGAAACGCCGAGAAAGAACGCCGCGAGCGATTCCTTTTCGAGGTAAGGCCGAACCGAATCCCACAGGCTGCGCGGCGCCTCCGCGCCGGCGTCGATCGGTTCGGCCATTCCCTAGCGTCCTTCCCGTTGCCCAACTTTCGTGCGACACTTAGCGGTGCGACGCCAATAGGGAAGCAGCGCCATGAACCAGGTCGTAACCGAGCGGGGGAAAAGCAGGCCGACAGCGGGCCAGCTTGCGCTCGCCCAGGCCGTCGCGCGCGGGCAGGCGCGCGCCACCGAAGGCGTCCGCACGGTGCCCGCAAGCGTCTATACCGACCCCGCGCACTTCGCCCGCGAGAAGGCCGCGCTGTTCGGCCGGTTGCCGCAAGTCCTGTGCCCCAGCGCGCTGGTGCCCGACCCCGGCATGGCCGTGCCGCACGACGCCAGCGGCCGTCCGCTCCTGGGGACCCGCGACGCCGACGGCGCGGCGCACGTGTTCATGAACGTCTGCCGCCATCGCGGCACGCGGCTGGTCGAAGGCGGCGAGGTCGTCTGCGGCAAGCGGCTGGTGTGCCCCTACCACGCGTGGACCTACAAGCTCGACGGCGCGCTGCTCGCGTTGCCGCGGCCGGAGACCTTTCCGGGCATGGACAAGCGGGACATGCACCTGATCGAGCTGCCGAGCTGCGAGGCCGGCGGGCTGATCTGGTACGCGCCGCAAGCGGGCGCGGACTTCGCCCATGCGCGCACCCTGGGCGAGGACTTCGACGCCTTCGCGGCGCGCGATCACTTCCTGTTCCGCCGCAAGACGCACAGCGTGCGCGGCAACTGGAAGCTGATCATGGACGCGTTCCTCGAAAGCTACCACGTCACCCGCCTCCATGCGAAGACGATCGGGCCGTTCTTCAAGGACGGGGTGAGTTCGGGCGACACGATCGGCCCGCACCAGCGCGCCGCGGTCGGCCGCGCCGAGGAACTCGAGGGGATCGATCTTACCGACATGGCGGCGATGCGCCGCTACGTCACCTTCGCCTATCAGCTGCTCCCCGCAACGGTGATCATCCCCAGCCCCGACTACATCAACGTGATGACGCTGTGGCCCCAAGCGGTCGATCACACGCTGGTCGAGGACTTCATGCTGATCCCCGAGCCGCCGCACAGCGACAAGGCGCGCGATCACTGGGAGCGGAGCTGGGCGCTGCTCGACGGCGGCGTGTTCGCCAGCGAGGACTTCCGCGCCGCCGAGCTCGGCCAGCAGGGGCTGTCGACCGGGGTGGTGCCCGAGCTGACGATCGGCACGCTCGAAGGCGGCATCGTGCGCTTCTACGAGATCGTGAGCGAGGCGCTGCGCGGGGTGAACTGATCCTCGATTCTCTTCCCCGTTCGTATCGAGCGGAGGACGAAGTCCCCTTCGGCTGCCTGCCTGCGGCAGCCGCTCAGGATGAACTCCGTCGAGATACACTGGCGTAGTGCACGGTGTCCCAACGGTCGCCCGCTGCGCGGGCTGCTCGACACGAACGGATGGAGTTGTCCTTTATGCTTGCCTAAGGCGCGGCCATGCCCAACCCCGACCGACCCGCAGGCGAGAGAATATCCAAGCTGCTCGCGCGCGCAGGCGTCGCGAGCCGGCGCGAGGTCGAGCGGATGATCGGCGATGGGCGGGTCGCGGTGAACGGTTCGGTGCTCGACACGCCCGCTACGATCCTCCCCGGTCTCAAGGGCGTGACGGTCGACGGCAAACCGGTCGCGCAGGCGGAGGCTGCGCGGCTGTTCGCGTTTCACAAGCCCGCAGGTCTGCTCACCGCCGAGCGCGATCCCAAAGGCCGGCCGACGATCTACACCGCGCTGCGCAATGCGCTCCCCAAAGGAGCGCCGCGGCTGATGCCGGTAGGACGGCTCGACCTCAACACCGAGGGCCTGCTGCTGCTGACTAACGACGGCGAATTGAAGCGCGCGCTCGAGCTGCCGAGCTCGAACGTCCCGCGGACGTACCGCGCGCGCGCGTTTGGCGAGGTCACCCAGGCGCAGCTCGACGAGCTGATCGAGGGCGTGACGATCGACGGCGTGCGTTACGGCAAGATCGAGGCCGATCTTGACGGCGGCAAGGGACGCAACCGCTGGCTCGTGCTTACGCTCACCGAGGGCAAGAACCGCGAGGTGCGCCGCGTGCTCGAGTATCTCGGGCTGTCGGTCAGCCGCCTGATCCGCGTCGGCTATGGCCCCTTCGCGCTCGGCGAGCTGCCCCGCGGCGCAGCGGTCGAGATCGCGCAAGGCCAGGTCGAGAAGCTGCGCAAGGGCCTCAAATCCTCCCCGGCACGGGGAGGGGGGCCGCCCCCGGCGGTGGCGGGGATTCGCGGCAAGACGGGTCCCCAGCGGCGCGTCCCCACCGTCAGCCGCTCCGCGGCTGCCACCTCCCCGCCCCGGGGAGGAGCCAAGCGGTGAGGATCATCGCCGGCGAATGGCGCGGGCGAAAGCTCGCCGCGCCGAAGGGCGAAGCGACGCGGCCGACCGCCGACCGCACGCGCGAAACGCTGTTCAACATGCTCGCAAGCCGCATCGGCGGCTTCGAGGGGCTCTCGGTGGCGGACCTGTTCGCCGGCTCGGGCGGGCTGGGGCTCGAGGCGCTCTCGCGCGGGGCGGCGTTCTGCCTGTTCGTCGAGCAGGATGCGGCCGCGGTGCAAGCGATCCGCGCCAATGTCGAGACGCTCGGCGCGCGCACCCGCGCAGAAGTTCGCGCGGGCTCGGTGATGAGCCTCGGACCCGCGAAGGTCCCGCACGACCTCATTCTGCTCGAGCCGCCGTACGGCACCGGCGCCGGCGCGGTTGCGCTCGACCGCTTGCTGCGGCTCGGCTGGATCGGCGAGCAGACCTGGATTGCGCTTGAGACAAGCGGTCAGGAAGATGTCGCGCTCCGAGGGCTCTCCGTCGAGGCCGAGCGCAAGGCCGGGAAGGCGAAGCTCTGGCTGCTCCGGGCGGCGGCCCGATAGCAGAAAGGGCGCTCCCGCCTTCGAGAGCGCCCTTCCCGCGCGTGACGTCCTCAGACGTAGCTTATCAGGTCCTCAATGGTGGCCCGGCATCTCGCTCGCCGGCTTGCCCGGCCAATGGTCGAGCGGACGGGTCACGCCCGGACCGCGCTTGCCGGCTTCCCAGGCGTTGATGCAGCCGTCCTGCTGGTTCGGCGTGCAGATCGGCAGTTTGTCGCCGGTCGAGGCGGTGGTGTCCGCCGGGGTCATCTGCACCACCGCGTTACTGACCCAGCGCGGCCCCATGGTGCTGGCGCCCGCGGCGGCGGCGGTCGCGGCCATCGCAGTGGAGGACGCCATCGGCGACGGTCCGCCGTTGAGCTGCGCAACGATCGAGTTCCAGGCAGCGGCCCGCTGGTCCGGAGTCATCGCATAGACCTTCGTGCGCTGATCGTCGGTGAGCGCCCACCAGCCGTTCTGCTGATCGGGGGTAAGGCTCCAGTAATAGACCTTATAGTTGTTGGGCCAGCTGTCGTAGGACGTTTGTCGGTCGGCCGGCCAGCCGGTGTACATCGTCTGCTGGGCGTCGGTCATGACGTAGGCATTGCCGGCGGCGTCGACCCCCATCGTGGTCTGCGCGGCAGCCGGAAGCGCAATGGCAAGCGCCGCCGCGCCTGCAAGAATGAAGCTTTTCATCGAAAGTCTCCGTGCTGATTGTCGCGGGTCATACGCTCGGATCGGCGAATCAGTTCCGTTGCCGCCCTTGCGTGTGCTCCTCACGTTCCCTAGTTGTTCACCTCGATGAGCGATCGTCTCCCAGACCCCGTCTCTGCCGGCGACGACCGAATTCCGTTGTATGCAGCGGGACTTAACCCGCCGCAGCGCGAGGCGGTGCTGACCACCGAAGGGCCGGTGCTGATGCTTGCCGGCGCGGGTACCGGCAAGACGGCGGCGCTCACCGCACGCCTGGCACATCTCGTCGCAACCAGGCGCGCATGGCCGAGCGAGATTCTCTGCGTCACCTTCACCAACAAGGCCGCGCGCGAGATGCGCGAACGCGTCGGCCGCCATATCGGCGAGGCCGTAGAGGGAATGCCGTGGCTCGGCACCTTCCACTCGATTGGCGCCAAGATGCTGCGCCGCCATGCCGAACTGGTGGGGCTGCAGTCGAACTACACGATCATCGACACCGACGACCAGCTGCGCCTGCTCAAGCAGCTCATTTCCGAGAACGGGCTCGACGAGAAGCGCTGGCCCGCGCGCCAGCTCGCGGGATTGATCGACCGGTGGAAGAACCGCGGGCTCAATCCAGGCGATCTCGATGCGGTCGAGAACGAGGCTTACGCCAACGGCAAGGGCCAGCAGTTCTACCGGCTCTACCAGGAACGGCTGAAGGCCCTCAACGCCTGCGACTTCGGCGATCTGCTGCTGCACATGCTCAACGTGCTGCGCGCCAACCGCGACGTGCTCGGTCACTATCAGCAGCGCTTCAAGTACATCCTGGTCGACGAGTATCAGGACACCAACCAGGTCCAGTACCTGTGGCTCCGGCTGCTGGCGCAGGAGCGCAAGAATATCTGCGTAGTGGGGGACGACGACCAGTCGATCTACTCGTGGCGCGGCGCGGAGGTCGCCAATATCCTCAAGTTCGAAAAAGACTTCCCCGGCGCGAAGGTGATCAAGCTTGAGCAGAACTACCGCTCCACACCGCACATTCTCGCCGCCGCCTCGGGCCTGATCGGGGCCAACAGCGAACGGCTCGGCAAGACGCTGTGGACCGAGATCGCCGCGGGCGAGAAGGTCCGCGTGGTCGGCATCTGGGACGGGCCCGAAGAGGCCCGCCGCGTCGGCGAGGAGATCGAGCGGCTCGAACGCGAGGGCGCGGGTCTGGACCAGGTCGCGATCCTCGTGCGCGCGCAGTACCAAACGCGCGAGTTCGAGGACCGCTTCATTCAGATCGGCATGAACTACCGCATCATCGGCGGCTTTCGCTTCTACGAGCGTGCCGAGATCCGCGACGCGCTCGCCTACCTGCGGGTCATCGCGCAGCCCGCCGACGATCTGGCGTTCGAGCGCATCTACAACCAGCCAAAGCGCGGGCTCGGCGCCAAGACGCTCGAAACCATGCACCGCCACGCGCGCGCCACCGGCCTCCCGCTCGCCGCCGCCTCGCTCCAGCTCGCGGATACTGACGAGCTGCCCGCCCGCGCCCGCAGCACGATCGCGCAGCTTATGGGCAGCTTCCTGCGCTGGCGCGAACTGGCCGAGGGCACCGGACCTGCCGAGTTGCTGCGGACGGTGCTCGCCGAAAGCGGGTACGAGGCGATGCTTCAAGCCGAGAAGAGCGCGGAGGCCGCCGGGCGGCTCGAAAACCTGTCCGAACTCGCGCGCGCAATGGAGGAGTACGACACGCTCGGGGACTTCCTCGAACATGTCGCGCTGGTGATGGACAACGACCGCGACGGCGACGGCGAGAAGGTCACGATCATGACCATCCACGCCGCGAAGGGGCTCGAGTTCGACCACCTGTTCCTCCCCGGCTGGGAAGAGGGCGTGTTCCCGAGCCAGCGGGCGCTCGACGAAGGCGGCCTCGTCAGTCTGGAGGAGGAGCGGCGCCTGGCATACGTCGCCATCACCCGTGCGCGGCGGCGCTGCACGATCCTCCACGCCGCCAACCGCCGGATCTACGGCCAGTGGACGAGTTCGATCCCCAGTCGCTTCGTCGGTGAACTGCCCGCCGAGCACATCACAGAAGAAACCACGCTCACCGGCGGAGCCTCGCTCTGGCGCGCGCAGATGAGCGAGCACGACGACCCCTTCGCGCACCTCGCCCGCGCGCAGCCCGCGCGCACGCTCACCCGCGGGCCCGGGTGGCAACGGGCGCTGACCACCGGCTACGACACCGCCCCCGCCCGTGTACGAGAGACCACCCGCAGCGCCGCGAGCTTCGCGGCCAAGCCGCGCAGCGACATCGCGGTGGGTCAGCGCGTGTTCCATGACAAGTTCGGCTCCGGCGAGGTGATCGATCAGGAAGGCAACAAGCTCGAGATCGAGTTCGAGGCCGCCGGGCGTAAGCGGGTGATCGACAGCTTCGTGACGGCGGCCTGAGCGTCCCGCGGGAGCTTCGCCGCAGGACCGGCGTTGAGGCTGAGGCCGCAACCGCATCGGAGCTTCGCATGCCGTCTCGAAATCGCACCGTGTACGCGCAGGCCGACGGTGGCGGCGTCCAACTCGCAGCCGGATCTGACCGGTGGGTGCTTCATGATGATCATGTCGATCTCGCGCCCACGGCCGGTGAGCGCAAGGTGCGGTTTCAGGCGGAGCTCAAACCGTTCGCCGACAGCCTCGACCGCGGCGCGCTGATAGTGATCGACATGCAGAACGATTTCTGCTCGCCCGGCGGATGGACCGACGCATCGGGGCTCGACTTCAAGAAATGCCGCGAGGCCATTCCCGGTGTGAAGCGCGCGATCGAGGCCGCGCGCAAGCACCGCATGTGGGTAATCTGGGTGTACTGGCATAATCGGCCCGACCTCAGGAACCTCGGCGCGCCGACGCTCTATTCGTTCAAGCACAAGCTCGATCAGAAGGGCATCGGCGAGGAACTCGAGCATGGTGAGGTGCTCACGCAAGGATCGTGGGGCGCCGAGATGGTCGACGAACTGCTGCCGCTGATGCGCGCGGATGACGTGCGCATAGAGAAAGTCCGGATGAGCGGGTTCTATGGCACCCACCTCGACCAGGTTCTGCGCACACAGGGGATCAGCACGCTGTTCCTGAGCGGCGTCAACGTCGACCAGTGCGTCACCTCGACCATGGAGGACGCCTATTTCCGCGACTACAATTGCGTGCTGCTGACAGACGCGTGCGCGACGTCGAGCCCCGATTACTGCCGCCAGGCGGTCGAGTTCAATGCCAAGAACTGCTGGGGCTTCGCGATGACCACGAAAGACTTCGCAAGCCCGGCCGCTCGCAAGGGCTAAGCGCCACGGACCGGAGGGAACCTCCTTCGCGCCGACCGTTGATCAGGCGAAGGAGAGACGACCATGAACAGCGAAACCGGCAATGCGCAGGGACGCGCGGAGAACCGCGGCAGCGGCGCGCCCAACCAGGCGCGGCAGGAAAGCGAAAGCCGCGATGCCGCCAAGACCAATGCTCGCGACCGGGAAGGCCGCAAGGGCGGAGACAACGCCAAGAACCTCTAGTCGAAGCTAGAACGCGGACTGGCCGAGAAAGCCCGGCACCGGGCCGTTCCATTCACCGGGCTGCGAAGGCTCACTGTCGCTCTCGCCACGCGGCGTCCGGCGCGACTCCGGCCGGCGATCCGCCTCGGCCGTGGTGCGGACGCTCTCGCGCTCTGATCGCGGCGTCCTTTCCCCGCGCTCGCGCCGCGGTCGCTCCTCGGCGGCTTCCACCGGCTGCTGCGCCGCGGCCGGAGCGGCAAGTTCCACCCGCACGTCCTTCTTGCCGAAGACGGGAATCTGCGCCCCGGTGAGCTTCTCGACGTTCTCGATCGCCTCGGCATCGTCATCCGCCACTAGGGTGAACGCGCGGCCCTTGTTGCCGGCTCGCCCGGTGCGGCCGATCCGGTGAACGTAATCGTCGGGGTGCCACGGCGTGTCGAAGTTGAACACGTGGCTGACACCCTTGATGTCGAGCCCGCGCGCGGCGACGTCGCTGGCGACGAGAATGTTTACCTCGCCCTTCTTGAACCGGTCGAGTTCCTTGATCCGGCTGGCCTGGTCCATGTCGCCGTGGATTTCGCTCGAGGCGAAGCCGTGCTGCTGCAGGCTCTTGTTGAGCTCGCGCACAGTCGTCTTGCGGTTGGCGAAGATGATCGCCGTCTCGACGAGATCGTTGCGCAGCAGCCAGCGCAGCGTGTCGCGCTTGTCGCGGGCCTTCACCGGGACCTTGAAAGCGGTGATGTTCTCGTTGGTCGAGGCGCGCCGGCTGACCTCGATCCGCCTTGGGTTGGTGAGAAACTTCTTCGACAGCTTCTCGATCGGGGGCGGCATCGTGGCCGAGAACAGCATCGTCTGGCGGGTTTCGGGCAGCTTCGAGCAGATGAACTCGATGTCGGGAATGAACCCCATGTCGAGCATCCGGTCGGCCTCGTCGATCACCAGCAGCTCGCACCCATTGAGCATGATCTTGCCGCGCTCGAACAGGTCCATCAGCCGCCCGGGCGTGGCGATGAGCACATCGACGCCTTCGTTGAGCGCCTTGAGCTGGTCGCCCATCTGCACCCCGCCGATGAGCAGCGCCATCTTGAGGTCGTGATTGGTGCCGTACTTCTCGAAGTTCTCGGCCACTTGCGCGGCGAGCTCGCGGGTCGGTTCGAGGATCAGGCTGCGCGGCATCAGCGCCCGGCGGCGGCCATGGCTCATGATGTCGATCATCGGCAGCACGAAGCTGGCGGTCTTGCCGGTGCCGGTCTGCGCGATGCCGACGATGTCCTTCATCATCAGGACCGGCGGGATCGCCTGCGCCTGGATCGGCGTGGGCTCGGTATAGCCTGCGGCCTCGACCGCTCTGAGCAATTCGGGGGAAAGGCCGAGGTCGGCGAAGGTCATGCAATCTCGATTTTCGAAGGTTCGGCAGGCGGCGTGCACCCGCTCATGACGAAGGCTGCACGCCGCCCGCCACGATCCACGCGCGCCATGCGGCGCACGGGGCGAAAAGTCAAGAAAGCCTAGTCCTCGTCCTGCACCAGCAGCCGCAGGCGGCTGACGTGGCACTGTACGCCGTTGCGGCTGAGCAGCTTGTCGCGATCGACGCAGAGCATCCCGTCGGGGCTGTGCTCGAGATAGAAGCCGGCATAGAAGTCGCGCGCGCTGCAGGCCTTCTCCAGATTGGCGCTGACCACCCGCTGATCGCGCATGAATAGCACGAGCTGGCTGCCGGGGCCGGTCTGGAAGCCCGCGATGGCGCCGACGGGGACACACTTGCCCATCTTGCGCTCGGACATCCGCGGCATAATGGGCGCGTGCGGCAGATCGGCCATCAAGCTCTCGCGCATGACCGGGCTGCGCGGAACGATGCGAATTGTCAGGTGCTGCTCGATCCGCACCTGGTCGTACACCGGCACTTCGTTGGGCGCGTCGAACGGCAGCCAGCGCGCCTCGCTCACCGGTCCGCTCGGCATATCCTCGCGCGCGGTAAGCTGCGCTGTATCGTCCGGCGATACGAGCTCGGCCGCGGCGGGCAGCAACAGCGCCAGCGGCGCGAGAAGAGCGGCAATGGGATTCATTGCGGTGGCAAGGCGGTCCCTTCGGCCGACCGGCCCGCTGCGGCGGTCGGCGGCGTGTTCGGGTGCGACAGATACCCGCGCCGGTTGAATACCGGCTTAATCCCTGAAATGCCTCACGCAAGAGGGGTGGCGCTGAACATCGCCGGCATGGCATAGCTGGCCCATGCCCGAGCAATCCGCTTTCCTGTCGGCCGCCGAGGCGCTGCTCGGCTCGCGCGGCCTGACGCGCGACCCGGAGCTGATGGACCCGTGGCTGACGGACTGGCGCGGCCGCTTCACCGGCCGGGCGATCGCCATGGCATCTCCGGCGTCGACCGACGAGCTGAGCAGTCTCGTGAAACTGTGCGCCGATCACGGCGTGCCGATCGTTCCGCAGGGCGGCAACAGCGGCATGTGCGGAGGCGCGACCCCCGATCAGGAGGGCCACGCCTTGCTGCTGTCTTTGCGGCGAATGAACGCGATACGCTCGCTCGATCGGCAGGCGCGGCAGACCGTATGCGAGGCGGGCGTGGTCCTCCAGACGCTGCACGAGACCGCGGCGGCCGCGGACTTGCGCTTCCCGCTCACGCTCGGCGGCAAGGGTTCGGCGACGGTGGGCGGACTGATCTCGACCAACGCCGGCGGGACGCAAGTGCTGCGCCACGGGTCGATGCGGGCGCAAGTGCTCGGGGTCGAGGCCGTGCTGGCCGATGGGAGCGTCTATTCGGCGCTTACGCCGCTGAAAAAGGACAACCGCGGGTTCGATCTCAAGCAACTGCTGATCGGCTCCGAGGGAACGCTGGGCATCGTCACCGCGGCTACCCTGGCGCTGCAACCGGCGATTGCCGACCGCCGGGTGATCTGGGCAGGCGTCGCATCGCTCGAAGCGGCGCGCGCGCTGCTGCTGCACTGCGAAGCGGCCGCGGCCGATGCGCTCGAAGGGTTCGAGGTGGTCGCCCAAGGCACGCTCGAGGATGTCCTGCGTCATATTCGCGGTGCGCGCGCGCCGTTGGCGAGCGCGCATGCTTGGCACGCCCTGATCGAACTCGTCGCCGAGCGCGCCGACGCGGGCCGGCTGTCCGCGCTGGCGGAGGATATGCTGGTTAGCGCGCTCGAGGCGGGTCTGATCGAAGATGCGGTGGTCGCCGCGAACGAGACCCAGGCAGAGGCGTTCTGGCTGCTGCGCGATTCGATCGCTCCGGCGGAGCGCGCAAAGGGTCCGGCGGTGCAGCACGATATCTCGGTGCCGGTCGACAAAATGCCCGAGTTCGTCGCCGCCGCGGTGCCGCGGATCGAGGCGGCGTGGCCGGGCACCGAGGCGAGCGCCTTCGGTCACCTGGGCGACGGAAACGTTCATTTCCATGTCATCGCCCCGCCCGGCGCGGAGCCGCTCGCGTGGCAAACCGGCGACGGCAAGAAGATCAGCGCGCAGGTCTATGAGCTGGTGACCGAATGGGGCGGGTCGATCAGCGCCGAGCACGGCATCGGTCAGCTCAAGCGCGACGAGTTCGCCCGGCTCGGCGATCCGGTTGCCCTGCATATCCTGCGCGCGATCAAGGATGCGCTCGATCCTGCGGGCCTGCTCAACCCGGGCAAATTGGTGCCGCTTGCGCCGGGCGCGCGCAGCCACTAAAGCGCGCGCCTTGAGCGCGCCGGTTCGGCCGCCGCGCAGCGACATTCCAGCCTCTCGGAGAGACCAATGGCCAGCGCGCCGCAGCCCAACCTGCCCCTGTTCTACAACGACCTCATGCCGCTCAACAGTCGCGACCACGCGAAGATGCGGAGCCGCCCGATCGAAAACGCCAAGTGGCTCATCGGCGCGCATGCGATCCCCCTCACCGCCGAGGAATTCATCCAGGCGGGCCGCGATTACCCGATCGTGTTCTCCAGCGGAGAGGACACCGTCCCGCTCGCGCTGATGGGGCTCAACGA
>JBQCFR010000202.1:0-7592 GCA_051958885.1 Tsuneonella sp. | reverse complement strand
CTTGCCGACCGATCCGGTCACCCCGATCCGCCGCGCCTGCGCGCGTTCCCCTGCGGCCGCGCCAAGCGCGACGAGCGCGCGCGTCGTATCCTCCACCAGCACGTGCGGCTGCTCGATCGGCCGGTCGACCACCGCGGCGGCCGCGCCGTTCGCGAATGCCTTGTCGATGAAGCGGTGGCCGTCGGTTGCCTCGCCCCTTAACGCGAAGAACAGGTCGCCCGAGCGCACGTCACGCGAATCGATCTCGACTCCGGCGCATTGGAACGCGCCGTTGCCGGTGCCGCCGGTGGCTGCCGCGACCGCCTCGGCGTCCCACAGCGCGAGCCCGAGCGCGTCACGCCGGTCGGCCGGCCATCGCAGGACTGGCCCAAAATTGGCGGCTCGCGCGCTCACGCCCGGCCGCCCTGCGGGGCGGCGCACTCGCGCGCCACGGTCACGTCGTCGAAGGGCAATACCTTCATGCTGTCTCCCGAGCCGATGATCTGGCCCTGTTCGTGTCCCGTGCCGGCGATGAGGACGATGTCCCCTGCCCCCGCCTGCGCGATGGCCGCGCGGATCGCCGCGCGCCGGTCGCCGATTTCCTGCGCGTCCGGCGCGCCTTCGAGCACCGCGCGGCGGATCGCCGCCGGATCCTCCCCGCGCGGGTTGTCGTCCGTGACGATGACCGCGTCCGCCTTGCTCGCGGCCGAACGGCCCAACTCTGCCCGTTTGCCCTGGTCGCGGTCGCCGCCGGCGCCGAACACCACGATCAGGCGGTGTTCCACGTGCGGCCTAAGCGCTTCAATCGCAGCCTCGAGCGCGTCGGGCGTGTGCGCGTAATCGACATAGACCGGCGCACCGGCCGGTGTGATCGCCGCCCGCTCGAGCCGCCCGCGCACCGGTTGCAGCCGCGAAAGCCCGTCGAACGTTGCGGCCGCATCGCCGCCGGTCGCGAGCACCAGCCCGGCGGCAACCAGCGCGTTGGCGGCTTGGTAGGCGCCGATCAGCGGAAGGTTGACCGCACGCCTCTGTCCCGCGTGCTCGATCTCGAGCGTCTGCCCGAGCTGGGTCGCCGTACGGGCGAGCAGGCGGATTGCCTCCCCCTGCTCGCCCACGGTGAGCACGCGCAGACCCCTCGCTTGCGCACGCTCAGCGACCCGGCGGGTCCAACCGTCCCCGCCAATCCAGATGACCGCCGTGCTGGAGCCGTCGACGACCTCGTCGAACAGCCGCAGCTTGGCGGCGAAGTAATCCTCCATGTCCGCGTGGTAATCGAGGTGGTCGCGGCTGAAGTTGGTGAACCCCGCCGCCGCCACATGCAGTCCCTCGTTGCGGTATTGGCTGAGCCCGTGGCTCGAGGCCTCGTACGCGACGTGTGTGACGCCTTCGCGCGCGAGGCCGGTCATGTTGGCGAGGAAGGTGACGATGTCGGGCGTGGTCAGCCCAGTGGAGACGCTCTCGTCGGGCGTCGTCACGCCTAATGTGCCGATCGACGCGGCGCTGATGCCCGCCATGCGCCAGAGTTGGCGGGTCATCTCGACGGTGGAGGTCTTGCCGTTGGTGCCGGTGACGGCGACAATCATCTCGGGCACTGGGGTGAAGAACTGCGCCGCGAGCCGGGCGAACGCGCGGCGGGGGACAGTGTCGGCGATGTGAGCCGCGCCCTCCACGCGCGCCTCTGGTCGCGCAACCACCGCGACCGCGCCGGCGGCGACCGCGGCGGGAATGAAATCCTCGCCGTTGACGCTCGCGCCCTGGAACGCCCCGAACACGGTGCCCGGGGCTACCTTGCGGTGATCGATCGCGAAGCCGGTGACCTCGCTCTCGCCGCCCCCGGCGATCGCGAGCCCGGCCGCCTGGGCCAGCCGTGCGAGCTTCATTTGCCGCCCGCCTCGCCCGGGACCAGCCCCTTGATGTCCGACAGGTCGACGTCGCGCGTGTCGTCCGGCGGCACGCCCAGAATCGGCCCGATCCGCGGCACCAGCCGGCCGACGATCGGTGCGGCGTTCCACGCGGCGGTGCGCTGGAAGCTGCTGGCGACGGTGCCCTGCGGCTCGTCGAGCATCGCCACCACGACGTAGCGCGGGCGGTCCATCGGAAACGCCGAGGCGAAAGTCGCGATGAGCGAGTGCTTGCGATAGCCGCCCGCGCCGGGCTTCTCCGCCGATCCGGTCTTGCCGCCGACGCGGAAGCCCGGCGCGTCTGCCTTGCGGCCGGTGCCGTAGAGCGCGATCATCCGCAGCAGCTGGCGCATCCGGGCGCTGGTGCTCGCCTTGTACACCCGCTCGCCGCGCGGCGCCTGGCCGGGGGCGATCTTGTGCAAGGTCGCCGGGCGCCAGATCCCGCCGTTGACCAGCGCCGCGTAGGCGCTGGCGAGGTGCAGCGGGGTCACCGCGACGCCGTGGCCGAACCCCACAGTCATCCCGCGCAGCCGCGGCCACGTGCCGCTCGCCCAGATCGGAAACCCGCGCGCGGGAAGCTCGATCGACGGGCGTTCGTTGAAGTGAAGTCGCGCCATCGCCGCCTTCAGCCGCTCGGGTCCGAGCTCGTCGGCGATCTCCGCCGAGACGATGTTCGACGAATGGATCAGCGTCTGCGGCACGTTGAGCGTGGAGCCGAGGTTCTCGTCGTCATGGATCGTGAACCCGGCGACGTGCAGCGGCGCGGCGGGGTAGCGCTTGCCCAGATCGGTCACCACGCCGGCGTCCATCGCCGCGCCGATCGTAAGCGGCTTGAAGGTCGAGCCGAGCTCGTAGACCTGGTTGGTGACGCGGTTGAACATGTTGTCCGCGCCCTGCTGGTCGATCCGGTTGGGATCGAATTCGGGGAGCGATGCCAGCGCGAGCACCTCGCCGGTATCGACGTCGAGCACGATGCCGGCGGCGCCGAGCGCGTTCACCATCCGCATGCCGCGGTTGAGTTCGTCCTCCAGCGCGCCCTGCACGCGCGAGTCGATCGAGAGCTCGACCGGCTGTGAGCGGGTCGCCGGATCGCGGAGCTGCTGGTCGAGCACCTGCTCCATCCCTACCCGGCCGTGCCCGTCCGCGCCGACGTAGCCGAGCACGTGCGCGGCCATCGAGCCTTGCGGGTAGTACCGCTCGGTCTCTTTCGGCAGCTCGAGCGCGAGCTCGCCGATCGCCTGCACCTTGTTGGCGTCTTCGGGCAGCACCCGCCGCCGCAAGTAACCCGCCTGCCCCTTGGCGAGGCGGCGGGCAATCTGCGCCTCGTCGATGTCCGGGAAGATCGCCTTGAGATCCGCGGCGACTTCGCGCGGGGTCTTGACCAGCGGGCTGCCGCTGTCGCCGAGCGCGTCGGGATTGTACCACAACGCGTAAGCGGGGAACGCGCGGGCGAGCGGAGCGCCGTTGCGGTCGGTAATCTCCCCGCGCGGCGGCAGCAGCGCCTCTGCCAGCGTCGTCGAGCCCACCGAGCGGTCGTCGAGGCCGAGGAAGCCGATCCGCAGCACCGCGGCGCATGCGACCGCCGCGAAGATCGCTGCGACGAGCAGCACCCGCAGCCGCGCGACGGCCAGCGAACGCTGGCGGATCGTCACCAGCTGAACCCGCCCCGAAGTGATCGCGCTGCTGTACGTGAGCGCGTTCACCGCTCCACCTCGGCGAGGAAGTCGCCGCCGTTCGCGAGCTTGTCCGCGAGGGTGGCGGCAGTCACCGCCACCGCGCCGGGCTGGCTCGCCTGCGTCTCGTGCACCGGCTTCCCGGTCAGCGGCGAGACCATCGGCGGGAACTTGCCCGCGCCCTCGGTCGCCTCGGGCGCGCGCGCGACACGGATCGGCGTCGGCGCGCCGACCCCGCGCGGCTCGCCAAGCGCGGCGAGCTGACGCTCGTTCTCGAGGTACTGGTCGGCATTCGGCGCCTGGTAGCCGTAATCGACCGCGTTCCACTGCGCGAGCTGCTGCTGGCTGGCCCGGGTTTCGAACTCGGTCTCGAGCATGCTTTTGTCGCTCTGCAGCGCGACGATCTGGCGTTCGGCGAGGCGCACTTGGCTCTTCACCGAATTGACCTTGAAGGTGAGCGCGACGAACCCGGCAAGGCAGATCGCCAGCGCGACCAGCCAGCCGATCTGGCGCAGGCGGCTGCCGGCGGCGATCATGCCGCGAGTCCTTCGCGCGCCGGCGCGGCGGTGCGCACTGCGTGGCGCAGCGTCGCCGAGCGCGCGCGCGGGTTGCGCGCCAGCTCCGCCTCGCCCGGCCGTATGCCTTTCGACACCGCGCGGAACGTCGCCGGCCTGAGCTTGGCCTCGGGCAAGTAGCGCGACCCGCTTGCGGTGGCCGAAGCGTCACGCAGGAAGCGCTTGACGATGCGGTCCTCGAGGCTGTGGAAGCTCACCACCGCGAGCCGTCCACCCTCGGTCAGCAGCCTCTCCGCGGCGCCGAGGCCGTGTTCGAGCTCGCTCAGCTCGGCATTCACGTGAATGCGGATCGCTTGAAAGCTGCGCGTGGCGGGGTCCTTGGCCGCGCCGGGGCGATAGCCGAGCGCCTTGCGCACCACGCGCGCCAGCTCGCCGGTGGTCGCCAGCGGGCGGGCGGCCACGATAGCGCGGGCCACCCGGCGGCTCTGCCGCTCTTCCCCGTAAGTGTAGAGAACGTCGGCGATGGCCTGCTCGTCCGCCTCGTTGAGGAAGTCGGCTGCGCTGGGCCCCTCCTGGCTCATGCGCATGTCGAGCGGGCCCTCGGCCGAAAACGCGAAACCGCGTCCGGCTTGGTCGAGCTGCATCGAGGAGACGCCGATATCCATGACAATTCCGTCGACCCGCGCGAGTCCCGATTCGGCGAGTGCATTAACCATTTCGGAGAACCGGCGCGGATGGAGAACCAGCCGCGGCGGGTTTTCCTCAGTTTCGGGCCACTTGGCGCCTGCGGCGATCGCATCGGGATCGCGGTCGAACGCGTGGACAGTCGCGCCTGCATCGAGCAGCGCGCGGGTGTAGCCGCCGGCGCCGAATGTCGCATCGATCAGCACGTCACCGGTGCGCGGCGCGAGCGCGGCGAGGACTTCATCGAGCAGAACGGGGATATGCGGTGCCGGCGTCACTTGCCCTTCGCCTTGTCGTCGCCGGCGAGGAAGTTCGCGCAGGCCGCCTTGGCCGCGGCCCAGTCGTCGCCCATCTTCATCAGCTCAGCGGGATTCCAGATCGTGAACGAACGGCCGCCGCCCTGGAAGAACAGGCCGCCCTCGATGTTGGCGAGCTGGCGCAAGTGCTCGGGCATGACGAAGCGGCCGCTGTCGTCGAACGGCACGCGGGCGAAGCCGAACAGCTGCGCGGCGCGGGTGTCGCGGTCGAAGCCGGCGGCGGCGCGGTCCTCCTCGCGGTCGAGCTGTGCTTCGAGTTCGTTCATGCGGGACAGGCCGAAGCCGACGAGGCAGGTGAAGCGCGCGTGCTTGTCGAGGCACAGCGTCTTGCCGTGGGAGCTGTCCTTTACGGCGCCGCGAAACAGCGGCGGCAGGGCGTAGCGGCCCTTGTCGCCTGCAGGGGTATAGCCCTGCCCGCTGTAACCGCTGAAAGTCGCTACCGCCACTTGGCCCCCTTCCCCACGCCCAGGCAATTCCCGGCGGACACGACTTCGCCGCCGCCGGGCCGCGCGTTTCGCGGTCGGCTCGCCCCCACCCGGGCGCGGCACGGCAAAGCATGTCCGATGCGCAAAGTATTAACGCGCGCGATAAAGGGATGAAAGGGAAAAGTGCGGGAATTCAGGGGAAAAGCTGGTTAAATTTGTATTTACAACGAGTTACGGTGCGATTTCCCCCGCGTGACAGGTGGTTCCGTGAGCCGCGTTGTAGCGGCATTGAGCGGTGTTCCAGACCTGTTCCGCACGTCGAGAACCGACTCCCACATGCGTCCCCGAAAATCCCTGGGCACCAACCGCCTCATTCCGCGAAAGCCCGCGTGACCAGGCTTGCCAGTGCTGCCCGGCCCGCGCCCGAACCGCGCTGCGGATCGAGCAGCGCTGCGTCGGCGAGGATCAGCGCATGCCCGCGCCCGATCGCGCAGTCCGCGAGCACGCTCGCTGCCTCGATCGTGCAGCGGCTCGGCGCACCGCCGGCCGGCGGGACCGCAGCGAATGTGCCCGCCAGTTCGAGCGGAATGCCGGCGATGGTTCTCTCGCCGGGAGCCTGGTCCTCGTCGAAGCGAAGCTCGAGGCCCCAGCGGTGCAGGATCGGCGAGAGCAGGATGACGTCCTGCGGGCGGCGGCGGTCGCCGATCGGGAAGCGCGACTGCGCGGTCAGCATCGGATCGGCGAACAGCAGCACCCGCCCCCCGCCGCGCACCCACTCGTCGAGCGCGACGTTCTCCTCGCCCGACAGCGCGCGCGGCTGCGCCAGCAGGAGCGCGTGCAGCCGCGCCAGCGACTGACGGCTCAAGGTGTCGAGCGGCACCAGGCGGTAGTCCTGCTCGAGCGCGGTGCGCGCCCAGTGCGGCGCGCTGCGCTTATCGAACGCCTCGCCGATGCCCTCGCTCTCCTGCCAGTAGAGCGGCAGCGTGGTCATCAGCCCGAGATCGGTCCGCGGCCGCTCGCCGCCCGCCAGCGCCCACGCCGCGGCGCCGACCAGCGCGGCGGCGAGAATGGCAATGCCGTAGATCCTAGCGCGCCGGGAGCGCATCCGCTTTCCCCGTCGCATCGCCGCTCGCACCGGGCATGGGCTTGCCCGTGGCGGCCGGCTCGGCGGGGAGATCGGGCACCACCCCGGCGTCCGCCAGGGGATCGTTCTGCGGCGTGGCCGAAGCCGCGTTCGCTCGGCTGGCCGCGGCCTGCGGCACTGCGGCCGCATCGGTCTGCTTGGCGCGGTCCTCGATCGCGGTCGCCAGCCCCACCAGCAGGATCACCCCCCCGAGCAGCGACAGCCCGACCTGCAGCCGCTGGATCGCTTGCGCCCGGGTGCCGCCCAGCGGCGCGCCCGGTGGGCCGCTATCGGCGGCGGGTTGGGACGAGAGGGGATCGGGCGATGAGGCCATGTGCCCCGTCGCTAGCGCAGGCGCGGCGGTCAGTCGAGCCAGTCGAACACCGGCAGCCCCTTCGCGCGCAGCCATTCGGCATTGTAGAGCGAGGAGAGATAGCGGAATCCGGTATCGCACAGGATGGTCACCACGCGCGGGTTCTCGCGGCCCTCGGCCACGAGCTGCCGGCCGAGCGCCACCGCGCCCGCGACATTGATGCCCGAGGACAGCCCGAGGCACAGCCCCTCCTCGCGCAGCAGCCGCGCGACCCAGGCGAGGCCCTCCTCGTCCGACACGCGGAACTGGGTGTCGACCGGCGCGCCTTCGAGGTTGCCGGTGATCCGCCCCTGCCCGATCCCCTCGGCCACCGAGCTGCCCTCTGCCTTGAGCTCGCCATGCGCGTAGTAGTTGTAGAGCGCCGCGCCGTGCGGATCGGTCAGCGCGATGACCACATTCTCGTCATGGCTCTTCAGCCCCATCGCCACGCCCGCGAGCGTGCCGCCGGTGCCCACCGCGCAGGTGAACCCGTCGATCCGGCCATCCATCTGCTGCCAGATTTCCTCCGCGGTGCTCTCGATGTGCGCCTTGCGGTTGGCGGTATTGTCGAACTGGTTGGCCCAGACCGCGCCGGGCGTCTCTTCGGCGAGGCGCCGGCTGGT
>JBQCFR010000201.1:0-3457 GCA_051958885.1 Tsuneonella sp. | reverse complement strand
AGATCAGCCCAGGCGCACCTCGACCGACTGCGCGTGCGCGGGAAGCCCCTCGGCGTGCGCCAGCGCTGCGGCGGCGGGGCCGATCCTTGCCAGCGCTGCGGCGTCCAATTCGATGAAGCACGTGCGCTTCAGGAAGTCGAGCACCGAAAGACCCGAGGAGAACCGCGCGCGGCGCCCCGTGGGGAGGACGTGGTTGGGCCCGGCGACGTAGTCGCCGATCGCCTCGGGCGCGTGGCGGCCCATGAACACGCTGCCCGCGTGGCGGATGCCGTCGAGGTAGGGTGCGGGGTCGTCGAGCGCGATCTCGACATGCTCGGCGGCGAGCGCGTTGGCGAGCGGGATCGCCTGCTCGAGCCGCTCGACGAGGATGATCACCCCATGCGCATCCCAGCTCGCGCGCGCGGCCTTGCGGGTCGAGAGCATCGCGCACTGCACGTCGATCCGGTCCTCGACCTGCTGGGCGAACAGCGCGTCGTCGGTGATCAGGATCGACTGCGCGTCCGGGTCGTGCTCGGCCTGGCTCAGCAGGTCGGCGGCGATCCAGTCGGGATCGTTCTGCGCGTCGGCGATCACGAGGATCTCGCTCGGCCCGGCAACCATGTCGATGCCGACCACGCCGTAAAGCTGACGCTTGGCCTCGGCGACCCAGGCGTTGCCGGGGCCGGTGACGACATCGACGCGGGCGATCCGATCAGTTCCGTACGCGAGCGCGGCGATCGCCTGCGCGCCGCCGACACGCCAGATCTCGTCCACGCCCGCGAGGTGCGCGGCGGCGAGCACCAGCGGGTTGGTCTTGCCGCCCGGCGTCGGCGTCACCACCGCGAGCCGTTCCACCCCGGCGACCTTCGCAGGAATTGCGTTCATCAACAGCGACGAGGGATAGGCCGCGCGCCCGCCGGGTACGTAGAGTCCCGCCGCGTCGACCGGCCGCCAGAGCGCGCCGAGCCGCACCCCGGCCGCGTCGGTCTCGTCGCGGTCGGCGGGGAGCTGCGCCTGGTGGTAGGCGCGAATGCGGTCGGCGGCGAGCTGGAGCGCATCGCGCAAAGTGGGCTCGAGCACGTCCCACGCGGCGCGGCACTCGGCCGGGGAAATGCGCCAGTCGGCCTCGCCGGTGAGCTGGTGATCGTCGAAGCGCTGGGTGTACTCGGCCAGCGCATCGTCGCCCCGCGCCTTGACCCGCGCGATGATCGCGGCGACGTCTTTCGCGACCTCGACGTCGCCCTCGCGCCGGGCGTTCACCAAGCGCTTGAACGCCTGTTCGAAGCCCGGATCAGCGGCAATCAAGCGCTTCATTGCACGGCCTCGCGGAAGGCTTCGACCAGCGCGCCCACGCGCGGATCGGTCTTCAGCGCCGCGCGGTTGACGATCAGCCGCGCCGAGATGTCCATGATCCGCGCGGTCTCGGCGAGGCCGTTGTCCTTGAGCGTCTGCCCGCTCGACACGAGATCGACGATCCGCCGCGCGAGCCCCAGCGCGGGTGCGATCTCCATCGCGCCGTTCAACTTGACGCATTCCGCCTGCACCCCGCGCGCCTCGAAATGGCGGCGGGTCAGGTTGGGGTACTTGGTCGCCACGCGCACGTGGCTGCCCCCGGCGTCCGCCGTCTCGGCCGCAGGCTCGGCGACCGACAGGCGGCAATGGCCGATGTCGAGATCGACCGGGGCGTAGAGCCCGGAGTAGGCGAATTCCTCGATCACGTCGGAGCCGACGATCCCCGCCTGCGCCGCGCCGTGCGCGACGAACGTGGCGACATCGAACGCGCGCACCCGGATCACGCGGAAGTTCCCGCCCTCGCAATCGAACGCCAGCCGCCGGTCGCCCTTGTCGTGGAACGCGGCTTCGGGCACGACGCCCGCGCGCGCCATCAGCGGCAGGGCCTCGTCGAGGATGCGCCCCTTGGGCACGGCGAAAGTCAGCGGGGCGCTCATGGCGGCGCTGCGCTTAGGGCGCGCATGGCGAAAGGGCAACGCAAGATGGCCGAGGGCAGCGACAAGCCGAGATACACCTTGATCGACATCGATGCGACCGGCGGCGACGCGGTGACCACTGCGTTCGCCAACCAGGTCGCCTATTGCGAGCATGCCGAGGCGCCGATCACCGCCCGCACCGTGCGCGCCGTCGGCGAACTGCTCGCGCGCGGCGAGCCCGGCGCGCTGCTCGACCGCATCCGCAAGTGGCAGGGCGCGCCGCTCGCCGACGCGCTGCCGCTGCGCATCGCCGGGGGCTTGCACTCGCTTTACCTGTCGGGCGCGCAACCCGAGCTCGGCGCGATCTACCGCGGCGAGGCGGCGGACCGCGACACCGCGCTGGTGGCCGACGCGATCCGCGCGCACGAGGCGCCGCTGATGGCGTGGCTCGGCGGCCCGCCGCAGACCAACGAGGCGGGCCGTTCGTCCAACTTCATAGCCGCGATGCTGTGGCTGACGGAGCAGGGCCTGCCGCCACGGTTCGAATGTCTCGAGATCGGCTCGAGCGCGGGGATCAACCTGATGATCGATCGCTACGCCTACGATCTCGCCGGAGTGCAGGTCGGCCCGCCCGATCCGGTCATGCGCTTCGCCCCCGAATGGAGCGGCAAGCCGCCGCCCGACCGGCGCATCGAGATCGCCAGTCTCCAGGGCTGCGACGTCGCCCCGGTCGACCTCACCGACCCCGCGCAGGCGCTGCGGCTCAAGGCTTACATCTGGCCCGAGCACACCGTGCGCTTCGAGCGGATGGAGGCGGCGATCGCGGCGGCGAAGGAGAAGGCGCCGGACCTCGTCAAGATGACCGCCGCCGACTTCATCGAGCAGCAACTCGCGCGGCCGCAGGAGGCGAGCACCACGCGCGTGCTGATGCACTCGATCGTCTGGCAATACGTGCCCAAGGACCAGCAGGCCCGCGTCACCGCGGCGATGGATGCGGCGGGCGCGAAGGCCACCCCCGAGCGCCCGCTCGCCTGGATCGCGCTCGAAGCCAACCGCGACACCCACCGCCACGAGATGACGGTGCGCTACTGGCCCGGCGGCGCGGACCCGGTGAAGCTCGCCGAGGCGCATCCGCATGGGGCGTGGGTGAAGTGGGAGGGGTAGACTGGCGAGCTCTTTACCGATCAGTCAGCAACTCGGCTGCGCCGTGCAAGCTCCTGATCCAAAATTTGCAAGATGGTTACGCTGCCGTCGCCGAACACATGAGCTTTCCAGGACTCTCCATCGAGCCGTTCCACGGTGAGGAAGATTGCCAGTCCGAGAAGTTGCGTCCACGATTTACCCCGTTTGCCGAACCCACTCATCGCTTCGCTTTGGCTGACTCCTCCACCAGCTTGCGCCTTTGGCAATAGCAGCCAGCGATATCCGGCCCATTGTGCTGACCCCTCCATGGTCAGCCAGAGGTCTTCGGCTCGCAATTGGTAAGACTGGTCGCCAGTGTAGTAACGCGTCGCTCGCGCGATCATCGCCTCCCGTGCGGAACGGGCTAG
>JBQCFR010000200.1:0-5297 GCA_051958885.1 Tsuneonella sp. | reverse complement strand
CGGCGGTGAAGATCATCCGCCCTTTCGCGCTGATCCCGTTCGAATAGCCCTTCGGCCGCGGCCATCCGGCCGGCTGGAGAATCTTCATGCCGTCGCCCCCTTCAGCAAGTCCTTCGCGATGATCAGCCGCTGCACCTCGCTAGCGCCCTCGTAGATTCGAAGCGCGCGGATATCGCGGTACAGCTCCTCGACCTTTGCGCCCCGCGTGACGCCCGCACCGCCGTGCATCTGCACTGCGGCGTCGATGACCGTCTGCGCGCTTTCCGTCGCGTGCAGCTTGGCCATCGCGGCGGCCCGCCGATTGTCGACGCCGCCGACATCCTGCTGCCACGCGGCCCGGTAGATCAGCAAAGCCGAAGCATCGACGGCGAGCGCCATGTCGGCGAGCTTCTCCTGGGTCACGGCGTTGTCCGCCAGGGTTGCGTTGCCGAGGCGGCGCTTGGTTGCCCAGCCGAGCGCTTCGTCGAGCGCCCGCCGCGCAAAGCCGAGCGCCGCCGCTCCGACAGTCACCCGGAACAGGTTCAGCGTCTCCATGCCGATGCGGAAACCTTCGCCGGGCTCGCCGATGATCGCGTCGGCGGGGATTCGGACATTGTCATATTTGAGCCGCGCCAGCGGATGCGGCGCGATCACGTCGATCCGCTCGGCGACCTCAACCGCATCGGCGGGAACGATGAAGGCCGAGAGTCCGCGCGCGCCCACGCCGTCACCGGTGCGCGCGAAGGTGATGTAGAAATCCGCGATCCCGCCGTTGGAAATGTAGGTCTTCTCGCCGACGAGCACCCACGCGTTCCCGTCTTTCATGGCGGAGGTCTGAATGTTCGCGGCGTCCGAGCCGCATTCCGGCTCGGTCATCGCGAAGGCGGCGATCGCCCCCCCGCTCGCGACTTTCGGAAGCCATTGGCGCTTCTGCTCGACGGTTCCGAACAAACTGATGGCGCCCGAGCCGAGGCCCTGCATCGCGAAGGCGAAATCAGCGAGGGCGGAGTGATAGGCGAGGGTTTCGCGAGTGATAGCGAGGCTGCGCACGTCGGGGCGATGCTTGCCGTCGGCGACCGATAATTTGAGGAAGCCCGCCGAGCCGAGCGCCTGCACCAACGCCCGGCAGTCCTCGTCGAGGTCGCCTTTCTGTTCGGGCAGCGCCTTGGTGCACCAGGCTTGGAGCCTGTCCGCAAGCTCCCGGTGCTTCGGCTCGAAGAATGGCCAGGAGAGGAAGCTGCGGTCGGGCATCAACTCGAGCCCATATGCGCGGGACGAATGAGTGTAAAAGCGAACATCGCGAGCGCGACGAAAAGGCAAAAGGCCCAGAATGAAAAAAGGAACCAGAAGAGGCGCGGATTCTCATTTCTATTCGCGCCGACGCCGCCCCCGCCGATCACACCCCATTTTAACGCCGCGAGAAGTAAGCCGGAACCGAGAACGATGATAAAGATCGCGGAGGTCCGTCCCGACATCATATTCTAGTCGCCCTTGAACACCGGCGTCTGTTTCGCCGCGAACGCTTCATAGGCGCGGCGGAAATCCCTGGTTTCCATGCACACCGCCTGCGCCTCGGCTTCCATCTGCAGCGCCTGCTCGATCGACACGTGCCATTCGGCGTCGAGCTGCTTCTTGGTCACCGCGTGCGCGACGCTCGGGCCGCTCGCTAGGTCGCGGGCAAGCGCTTGCGCCTCCGCGAGAGGATTTTCGGTGAGCCGGTTCCAGAAGCCCCAGGCAAAGCCTTCGTCGCTGCTCATGTTGCGGCCGGTGAACAGAAGCTCGGCGGCGCGGCCGTGGCCGATGATCCGCGGCAGGATCGCGCACGCGCCCATATCCGCGCCCGACAGGCCGACGCGGGTGAAGAGGAAGGCGGTCTTCGCGTTCGGCGCGGCGAAGCGGATGTCGCTCGCCATCGCCAGGATCGCCCCGGCGCCGGCGCAAATGCCCTCGGCCGCTGCAACGATCGGCTGCGGGCAGGCGCGCATCGCGCGGACGAGATCGCCGGTCATCTGAGTGAAGCGGAGCAGCCCATCCGAGTCCATCTTCGTCAGCGGGCCAATGATCTCGTGAACGTCGCCGCCGGAGCAGAAATTGCCGCCCGCGCCGGTGAGCACGATCGCCTTCACGCCATAGGTCTCGTCGAGGTCCCAGAAAGTCTTCCGAAGCTCGTCGTAACTTTCGAAGGTCAGCGGGTTCTTCCGCTCCGGCCGGTTGAGCGTGATCGTCGCAACGCCGTCCGCGAAATCCCACAGGAAGTGGGTTGGCGAGTAATTGGCCGGATCGAAGCTCATGCGCTGGTCCCGCCGTCGATCGTGATCGCCGCGCCGTTGATGTCGCGGCTCAGGGGCAGGCAGAGCGTCAGGATGATGTTGGCGATCGCTTCAGGATCGACGAGCCGGCCGCTGGCATTCATGTTGGTGATCGCGCCGCGCGAATCCTCTTCGCTGCGACCCGTGATCTCCGACACGCGGGCAACGCTCTGGTCGGTCATCGGTGTGTCGACATAGCCGGGGCACACCGCGTTCACGGTGAGGTTGGTCTTCGCATATTCCGCGGCCAGCGAGCGGGTGAGACCGAGAAGCCCGTGCTTCGACGCCGCATAATGGGCGGCGTAGGGCACGCCGCGGAGCGATGCGACCGAGGCGATGAACACCAGCCGCCCGTTCTCGCTCTTCAGCAAATCGCCAATGGCGGCGCGCGCACAGTCGAAGGCCGCGGTCAAGTTCGTTCCGATGATCCGGTCCCAGCTTTCGCGGGTCATCTTGTGGAACGGCGCGCTCTCCGCGATGCCGGCGTTGACCACCAGAAGCTCGATCGGCCCGTGCGCTGTGCGCGCCTGGTCGAACGCTCGTTCGATGGCGGCAGGGTCGGTGACGTCGCACTGGAACGCGCTGCCGCCGGTGGCAATCGCCGTCGCCTCGATCGGCCCGGTTCGCCGGCCGAGCAGCGACAGCTTCGCGCCTTCGCCGGCAAGCGCCCTCGCCGCAGCAGCGCCGATGCCGGTGCCGCCGCCGGTGATCAGCGCGTGCCGTCCTTGAAGGCGTGCGTCCATCGGAGCCCCTCTTGCCGAGAATCAGCATTGGCCGAACGCAATTGAGGTGGCAAGGCATCCCCCATGAAGCTCGCAATCCTCGAAACCGGCCGGCCGCCGGGTGACCTAGAAAGCAAGTTCGGCGATTATTCCGCCATGTTCGGCCAGATGCTGGGCGACGGGTTCGAGCTCGCGACCTATGACGCGCAGAACGGGCATCTGCCCGCCGACCCGGCCGATCATCACGCCTACATGATCACCGGCTCGCCCGCCGGCGTGTACGATCCCTATCCGTGGATCGCGCCGCTCTCTGAGTTCATCCGCTCGGCGGACGGGGCGAAGATGATCGGCATCTGCTTCGGCCACCAGATCATGGCCGAAGCCCTCGGCGGTCATGTCGAGAAGTCGGACAAGGGCTGGGGCGCCGGGCTGCACAAATATTCCGTGGTCCGCCGCCAGCCCTGGATGGACGGGGAGCAGGCGATCGCGATCCCGGCCTCGCACCAGGACCAGGTGATCGTCCAGCCGCCCAACAGCGAAGTGGTCGTCGAGTCGGACTTCACGCCCTACGCGGGGCTCGCCTGGACCGACCGGTCGGCGATTTCCTTCCAGTTTCACCCGGAGTTCAGCCCCGATTTCGCCAAGGCGCTGATCGAGGCGCGCTACGACCGCGTTTCCAATCCCGACGCGGCAATCGCGTCGCTCGACGCGCCAACCGACAGCGCGCGGGTTGCCGGCTGGATCCGGCGATTCCTTACGGAGAAAACTCAATGAAGACCCGCGCCGCCGTCGCGTTCGAAGCCAAGAAGCCGCTCGAGATCGTCGAGGTGGACCTCGAAAGGCCCAAGCAGGGCGAAGTCCTGGTCGAGATCATGGCAACCGGAATCTGTCACACCGACGCCTACACGCTCGACGGGTTCGACAGCGAGGGAATCTTCCCGTCGATCCTCGGTCACGAGGGCGCCGGGATCGTCCGCGAGGTCGGGCCGGGCGTCACCAGCGTGAAGCCGGGCGACCACGTTATCCCGCTGTACACGCCCGAATGCCGCCAGTGTAAGTCGTGCCTCAGCGGCAAGACGAACCTCTGCACCGCGATCCGCGCAACCCAGGGCAAGGGGCTCATGCCCGACGGAACCAGCCGCTTCAGCTACAAGGGCGAGACCATTTTCCACGACATGGGCTGCTCGACCTTCTCGAACTTCACCGTGCTGCCGGAGATCGCGGTCGCCAAGATCCGAGAGGACGCGCCCTTCAAGACCAGCTGCTACATCGGCTGCGGAGTGACGACCGGCGTCGGCGCGGTCGTGAACACCGCCAAGGTCGAGCCGGGCGACAATGTCGTCGTCTTCGGCCTGGGCGGGATCGGCCTCAACGTCATCCAGGGCGCGAAACTTGCGGGCGCGAACAAAATCATCGGTGTCGACATCAACCCCGACCGCGAAGACTGGGGTCGCAAGTTCGGGATGACCGACTTCCTCAACACCAAGGGGATGAGCCGCGACGCAATCGTCGCCAAGGTGGTCGAGATGACGGACGGCGGCGCCGATTACACATTCGACGCGACCGGCAATACGGAGGTGATGCGAACCGCGCTGGAATGTTGCCACCGCGGCTGGGGGACGTCGATCATCATCGGCGTGGCCGAGGCAGGTAAGGAAATCGCCACCCGGCCGTTCCAGCTCGTCACCGGCCGCAACTGGCGCGGGACGGCGTTCGGCGGGGCCAAGGGACGGACCGACGTTCCCAAGATCGTCGACTGGTACATGGACGGGAAGATCGCGATCGATCCGATGATCACCCACGTGCTGGAACTCGAGGACATCAACAAGGGCTTCGACCTGATGCACGCGGGCGAGAGCATCCGCTCGGTCGTCGTCTACTAGGGAAGGGGGAAGATATGTTCAGCCACGTGATGGTCGGTTCGAACGACATCGACCGGTCGAAACGCTTCTACGATTCGCTCTTTGGCAAGGAAGGCGCTCAGGACGACAAGGGCCGCCTCGCCTATCGCAAGAATGGCGCGGTGTTCATGGTCACCAAGCCGATCGACGGCAAGGACGCCTGCTGCGCGAATGGCGGAACGATCGGATTCAACTTCGAAAGCCCGGAGGAGGTCGACTCTTGGCACCAGCGCGGAATCGAGGCGGGCGGCACGTCGATCGAAGACCCGCCAGGCTATCGCGAAGGGGGCTTCGGCAAGCTCTATCTCGCCTACCTGCGCGATCCCGATGGCAACAAGCTTTGCGGGCTTCACAGACCGGCGCAGTGAGGATGGAGATCGTCTCGG
>JBQCFR010000199.1:0-3309 GCA_051958885.1 Tsuneonella sp. | reverse complement strand
ACACTCGACTTGCGGGAACTGGGTTAACGCACTGGACGACTCGTCGGCCCTGCTTACAATGCGGACCGAGTTAACCTTCGCCTTCGCGGAAACCTGCCCTTGGCACGGTCGTTGCTATGCGAGGCGTTAAGGAAAGGACCCAGATGCTTCGCAAGATCGGCCGGCTATTCGTCATCAAGACGAAGTGGGAAGCCTACCTGATCATCTACGCGCTCGCGCTCGGCGCGCTCGAGCGCGGCAGCGTCTATCTCACCCAGTATCCGGGCTTCGGCGGCAAGCTGCTCTACCTCGCCTGCACCGGCTCGGTGTTCCTCGCCGGTGCCAAGATCTTCGACTGCCTGCGGCTGGAGCGCGCCGCCGCCGAACGCCGGGCCGACGAGGCGTCGGTCCCGGCGTAGATCAGGCGCCCCTTGCCGAGCGCGGCCATGACCGCGCGCACCTGGTCCTCCTCGAACGCAAGGCAGCCCTGGCTGCGGCCGATGCGCCCCTGCGAGGCGATCAGCGCCGGATCGACGTAGGGCGCGCCGTGGATGACGATATCGCGCTCGAGCGCGTTGTCGTTGTCCGCATCGAGCCCGATCAGCCGTTGCGAGACGCCGTGCTTGCCGACGTAAGTGTCCGCCGTGAGGAAGGCTCCGCGCGAGCTGGCGTTGGAGCCGGGCTGATTGGAGAATCGCTCGAGCGTTCCCGACGCGTCGGGATCGGAGCCGCTGCCGTGCGCCACCAGCCAGCTCTGCTCGACGCGGCCAGTCGCGGCATCGACCAGGAAGAAGCGCGGCTGGCGCGAGGGCAGCGAAAAGTCGACGACGCCGATACGGTCGTGATGCGGCACCTCAGCCCCGTGCGCCCGCAACGCCGCGAGCGCCTGCACGATTACCGGCCGCACCTCAGGCTGCGCAGCCGGCGTGGCGACGGGCTCCGGCAGGCTCACCGCCACTGGTGGCGCGCTCGGCGCGGCCGAGCCCGCGACGCACGAGGCGAGCGCGAGGGTGGCGGCAATCGCGATGGCGACGCCGGCGAAGCGGCGGCGAAAGTGTTGCATGGTGGTCTCATCCCGTCCGGTGACACGTCCCCGCGGCCGCCCTAGCCTGCTGGCCTCGGGTGAACGCTGCGTATGTCCGCGAGCCGGTACGCGTGTCTCGCGCTGCGGCTTTCCTCATGCGCGGGTGGGGGATTCTGTTGCTAGGCTCCCCCGGGCCCCCGGTTTCCGATTCTGTTACCCGGTTCGGTCCGAACCGTGCTCTAAGCATTGTAAGATCAGGCCGTTAGGCCGTCAGATTACGCGGCGAGAGCAAGTGCTTCGTTGTCGTTGGCACTTGTGTGTTGCGAGCCTTTAACGGGTTACTCAGCCCGGGCGAAAACAGTGCTTTTGAGCACACGTCGATCCTGGTTCGGCCCCGTCAGAGAACCTTGGAGAACCAAGGCTTTGTGGTGGAGCCGCCGGGTACTGCCCCCGGGTCCGCTGTGCCTATTGCACACCGCAATTTATCGCCATAGCCGGCCGAAACCGGCGAAGACCGATATAACCATCCGCAGCTTAATGTGAAGTGAGCCGATCGTTCAGGGCCGACGCCTCAGCTCGTCGCGGATTTCGGCGAGCAGCTCCACCTCGGTCGGCGCGGCGGGCGCTTCCGATTCGCCGTGCCCGAACTCGGCTTCCGCCTTCCTGGCGTAGCGCACCAGCAGGAAGATGATGAACGCCAGGATCACGAAGTTCACTGACACGGTAATGAACTCGCCGTAGCCGAGCAACGACACGCCCGCTGCCTTGAGGTCGGCATAGCTTGCCGGGTTGCCCTTGAACGTGGGCGGGATCGGGCCGAGGCGAACGAAGTAGTTCGAGAAATCGAGCCCGCCGAACACCTTGCCGACCACCGGCATGATGATGTCCTCGGTCAGCGAACTGACGATTTTCCCGAACGCGGCGCCGATGATCACCGCGACCGCCAAGTCCATCACGTTGCCTTTGGCGATGAACGCCTTGAATTCGTGCAGCATGCCTGCCCTCCTCCTGTCCTGCCCCGCTGGGAAGCTTCGCGCGGCAGCATGCACTTGTCCAGTGCGGCTTTGCTTGAAACCGCCAAGCGGTGTGCTAGATTCGCAATACAGGCCCGGCGCTCCACACGCGCCCTTGCAGAGGGGAATCGTTCCACATGTCCTTCACCGCAATTAGCCGGCTCGCCGCCGTCATGCTGCTGTCGCTGGGCCTCGCCGCCTGCGGCATCAACTCGGTGCCGACCAAGCAGGAGGCCGCCAAGGCCAAGTGGGCCGACGTCCAGGCCGCGTTCCAGGAGCGCGCGAACCTCATCCCCAACCTCGCCGAAGTGGCCAAGGGCGCGGCCGAGCAGGAGCGCGGCATTCTGACCGACGTGATCGAGGCGCGCGCGAAGGCGACCAGCGTCAACATCACCGCCAACGACCTCGATGATCCGGCGAAGATGGCGCAGTACCAGAATGCGCAGAACCAGCTTTCGAGCGGGCTCGGCCGGCTGCTCGCCAACTTCGAGGCCTATCCCGACCTCAAGAGCATCAGCAACTACCAGATGCTGCAGAGCCAGCTCGAAGGGCAGGAGAACCGCATCCGCATCGCCATCCGCGACTACAACGAAGCGGTGCGCGACTATAACACCGAAATTCGCACGTTCCCGAGTTCGATCGGCGCCAAGATCGTCCACGGCGCGAAGCCGATGGTGCCGTACGAGGCGGTGACGCCCGGCGCCGAAGTCGCCCCCAAGCTCGACATGACGCCGCAGGGTTCGGCGGTGCAGCCGGGCGCCAACGACAATGCGCCGATGCCGACGGCCAGCGGCGCGAACCAGTAAGTTCGCGCAGGTGCGCCATCTCGCGCTGATCCTCGCCGCGCTGGCAGCGTTCATCGCGCTGCCGGCCGCGGCGCAGGAGTTCCCCGCGCTCACCGGGCGGGTCGTCGATGCGGCGAACGTGATTCCGCCCGACGTCGAGGCCTCGCTCGACGCCAAGCTCGCCGCGCTCGAACAGCAGTCGCAGCGCCAGCTCGTCGTCGCGACGATTCCGGACCTGCAGGGCTACGAGATCTCGGACTACGGCTACCAGCTCGGCCGCCACTGGGGGCTTGGCGACAAGGGCCGTAACGACGGCGCGATCCTGATCGTCGCGCCAAACGAGCGCAAGGTGCGGATCGAGGTTGGCTACGGCCTCGAGCCGGTGCTGACCGACGGGCTCTCGAGCCTGATAATCCAGAACGACATCCTGCCGCGGTTCAAGGCTGGCGACATGCCCGGCGGGATCGTCGCCGGCACCGACGCCATCATCAAGCAGCTCCAGCTCCCC
>JBQCFR010000198.1:0-3062 GCA_051958885.1 Tsuneonella sp. | reverse complement strand
CCTGGTCGTGCTCGCCGTTCTGCTCGCGCGCTTCGGCTGGGGGTTCAGCCCCGACAGCGAGCTGCCCGTGGTCAGCCCGGCCGAGCGGGCGATGTACGATTTCCGCACCTACGTCGTCGCCGACCGCCACGACGTCGACCAGGATCCGCGCGTGGTCATGGTCGTGTACAACGACAAGACGCTGGCGCTGCTGCGCAAGCGCTCGCCGCTCGATCGGGGGCTGCTCGCCAAGGCGCTGCAGCGGATGGACACGATGGGCGCCAAGGCCATCGGCATCGATATCCTGTTCGATCAGCCGCAGGACGAGGACGACGAGCTTGTCGCCGCGCTGCGCTCGATGAAGACGCCGGTCGCGGTGGGTTTTGCCGACACCGAGACCAACGAAGGCAGCATCGAGTACGACCAGCAGAAGTATCTCGAAAGCTTCCTCGCGCGACTGAAGGGCAGCAACGCCAAACCGGCCAGCGTTCGGCTCAGCGACCACTACGGCGTGACTCGGCTCTGGCCCGAAATCCGCCCCGATCTGCCTCCGGTGCTCGGCCGGCGGATGCTCGCCGAGGCGGGGGAGCGCGCCAAGACGATGCCGGGCTATCGCGGCGCGATCGCTTACCGCCTGCCGAAGGATCCGACCCGTCCGATCTTCGCCGAGCTGTCGATCGAGGATTTCGCGGACCCCGCGATCGCCGAATACCTCGGCCCGCTAATCGCCGGCCGCTACGTGCTGATCGGCGGGGACATTGTCGATACCGACCGGGTCGCGACGCCGCTGAGCGAGGCGATGGGCACCGTGCAGCCGCCGGGGCTGCAGGTCCACGCCGAGATGATCGCGCAGATGCTCGACGGCAAGGCGATGCCGGCGCCGATGCCCATCACGCTGTGGACCTTCGCGCTGCTGTTCGTCGCGATGGCGGTGCTCACCGGGCTACTCGAATGGGGGAGCTGGCGCATCTACGCGCTGCTGGCCGTGCAGTTCGCGGTGATGCTCGGCATTCCCTTCGTGATGGCGATGCGCGGCGTGGATACTTACGGGCTGCCGGCGGTCGGCTGGGTGCTGGGGTGGATTCTCGCGTTCACCGCGGTCACCTCGGCAGCGCGCACGGCGGGCGCCGTGCAGCGCAACTTCGCGCAAGGGGCGCTCGGCAAGTACCTGCCGCGCGAAATGGCGCAGGAGATCATCGACCATCCCGAGCTGCTCGCGCTCCACGGCGAGAAGAAGAACATCTACGTGCTGTTCAGCGACCTCGAAGGCTTCACCAAGATGAGCCACGCATTGCAGCCCGAGCAGGTGGCCAAGATCGTCAACCGCTACCTCGAGATGCTGAGCAAGGTCGTGCTCGATCACGGCGGGGTGCTCGACAAGTTCATCGGCGATGCGGTGGTGGCGTTCTGGGGCGCGCCGATCGCGCGCGACGACGACGGGCCGCGCGCCGCGAAGGCGGGCTACGCGATCTGGCAGGCGGGACAGGCGTTCCGCGCCGAGATCGCCAGGATGGACCCGAACCTGCCGCCGATCGGCAAGACCCGCGTAGGGCTGCATTATGGCGAAGCGGTGGTGGGCAACTTCGGCGGCGACAGCCGCATCCAGTACACCGCGCTGGGCGACAGCATGAACACCGCCGCGCGGCTCGAATCGGCCAACAAGGCGCTCGATTCGTCGATCATGGCGAGTCGCGAGTTCGCCGAACGCTCGAAGCTCGACTGGTGGCGCCCAATGGGGCGGGTGATCCTGCGCGGCCGCGCCCGGCCCGTCGAGCTGATGGAGCCGGCACCCGACTTTCCCGACGAGGACCGGCGCATCCTAGTGCAGGCGATGATCCTCGCCGATAACGACCGCGAGAAGGCGATCGAACTGGTGAGCGACGTTTTCGCGCGTCACCCGGATGACAAGCCTCTGCAAAATCTGTTACATCGTCTCAGCAATCTCGGAGAAGATAATGCGTATGTTCTCGGCTAGGTCCATCGCCGCCGCGCTCGTGCTGGGCGCCGCCGGCATCGTCGCCACCGCGGCGCAGGCGGGCGTGGTGATCGCCTCGAGCGGCCCCTCCGCGGCGCAATATCCCAAGGGCAAGAAGCTTGCCGACACCGATCAGATCACCCTCAAGGCGGGCGATTCGGTGACCATCCTCGACGCCTCGGGCACGCGGGTGCTCAGCGGCGCCGGCAGCTACCGCGCCGGCGGCCGGGGCGAGGCGCAGCGATCGACGTTCGCCACGCTCACCCGCCAGCGCTCGGCGCAGCGGGTCAGGACCGGTGCGGTGCGCGGCGGCGAGACCGACGGCCCGATCATGAGCCCGAGCCTGTGGTACGTGGACGTCACCAAGTCGGGCAATTTCTGCGTCGCCGATCCGGCCGACGTGCAGCTCTGGCGGCCGGGCAGCGAAGGCGACTCGACTTACGAAATCGCCAACGAGCACGCCCCCGGCCATGTCCACGTGACGTTCGACAACGGCGCGACCACCGCGCAGTGGAGCACCGAGCAGATGCCGCTGGTGCCCGGTGCGGTCTATTCGATCACCGGGCCGAACGGCAGCCCGAAAACGGATGTCAGGTTCACCGTCCTGTCGACGGTGGCTGACAGCCCGGAAGCGTTGGCCGAGGAGTTGATGGACAAGGGCTGCCAGGCCCAGGTCGATCTTCTCGCCGCGAAACTGATGACGACGAGCTGATCCCCGCCAAGCGGGGCAAATAGAACGACAAGGTCGCATGAGGGGCTTGCCGGGCAGCCGGCAAGCGATTGAAGAAGGGGTCCCGCCGCCGGGTGGGGGTTGCGCCTGCGGGCGCGGCCGAAACGGGGAGGATGATGTGCGACGCACGGCGCTGAGTGCCGTCGATGGGGGCGGGGCGTGCGGGTAATCGCGCGCGAGGGATGGCCCGTGGCTGCGCTCGCCGCGCTGGTCCTCGCGCTGTTCGGCCTGCACGCGTTCCAGATCGCCCCGGCGTTCGCGCAGTCCGGCTCGGGCGTGTACGAGGGCGTGGCGAGCTGCGCCGGCTCGACCTGCCACGGCCGCGCCGAAGGCAACGGCCCCGTCGTGCGGCAGGACGAGATCGCCAGCTGGCAGGAG
>JBQCFR010000197.1:0-3208 GCA_051958885.1 Tsuneonella sp. | reverse complement strand
ACGAATACCAGGGCGGCACCGCGAGCCTGTCCAACCTCGGCATGTACGGGATCAAGCAGTTCGAAGCGGTGATCAACCCGCCGCAGGGCCTGATCATGGCCGTGGGCGCGGGCGAGACGCGCCCCTCCGTGGTCGACGATGCGCTCGCCGTCGCGTCCGTGATGACCGCCACCGGCAGCTTCGACCACCGCGCCATCGACGGCGCGACCGGGGCTGAACTGATGCAAGCGTTCAAGGCGCTGGTGGAGGCGCCGCTGGGGCTGGTGGCTTGAGCGGTTACTCGCCCCTGACGCTGACGCGCGCCAAGCGTTTGCGGCGGGACATGAGCGATGCCGAGCGGCGCCTGTGGCGCGAATCGCGCGCGCGTGGTCTCGGCGGGAAGTGGCGGCGGCAACAGCCGATCGGACGCTACATCGCTGACTTTGTATGCCAATCCGCGCGGCTGATCGTCGAGGTTGACGGTGGGCAGCATTCCGACAGCGAAGCCGATGTGCGTCGCACCGCTTGGCTAGAAAGCGTTGGCTATCGCGTGCTGCGGTTCTGGAATCATGATGTTCTCGAGAACGTAGACGGCGTACTAATCCGTATTGGAGAAGCACTTGCCGGGGCCCCCTCTCCAACTCCGACTAGCGAGCAAGCTCGCAAGACTTCGTATCCTCTCCCTCACGGGGAGAGGAGCGCGACACAAATCCCCTCTCCCCTTGAGGGAGAGGAAGGGGCCCGCCGCGAAGCGGTGGGAAGGAGAGGGGGCGCATGACCCGCACCCCCCTCATCCGCGTCACCGCAATGCCCTCCGACACCAACCCCTACGGCGGCGTGTTCGGCGGGTGGCTGATGAGCCAGATGGCGCTCGGCGCCGGGGCGCTCGCTAGCCGGGTGGGGCGGGGCAAGGCAGTGGTCGTCTCGGCGACCGACTTCGCGTTCACCGGGAAAATGGCCGTGGGCGACGAGCTCAGCGTCTATGGCGAGGTCGCCGCCACCGGCACCACATCGCTGACCATCGCCGCCGCGGGCGTCGCGCGTGAGCGAAATGGAGAGGCGACGACGCGGGTCTGCAGCGGCACGTTCAAGTTCGTGCTGCTGGATGATGACGACAGGCCGCGCGCGGTGGGCGAAGCCGCGCTGGAGGGGGGCGCGTGAGCGTTTTCCTACAGGCCCCGTGCCATGCAATGGTGGGCCTCATGCCCTCCTTCTCCTTTCCCTCTTCGTCGACCCTACGCGCACCCGCACAAGCTGACGCGCGCGTGGCGCAAGGCGACGCTTTCCGCGCGCAAGGCGACGCTCCAGCCCCGCAAGGCGACACTCTTGCGCACAAGGCGACAAAAGTTCTCCTGGACTGTGTGACAGGCGTGACACCGTCCCCCCATTTCTCGCGAATCAGGACTGCAAATGGCTGACACCCAATACGACGTCATCGTGCTCGGCAGCGGCCCCGGCGGCTATGTCGCGGCGATCCGCTGCGCGCAGCTCGGCCTCAAGACCGCGATCGTGGAGCGCGAGCTGCTCGGCGGGATCTGCCTCAACTGGGGCTGCATCCCGACCAAGGCGCTGCTCCGCTCGGCCGAGGTGCTGCACACGATGCAGCGCGCGAGCGATTACGGCCTCACCGTCGCCGGCAAGATCGAGGCGGACCTTCAGGCGGTGGTCAAGCGCAGCCGCGGGGTGGCGAAGCAGCTCAACGCCGGCGTCACCCACCTGATGAAGAAGAACAAGATCGCCGTGCACATGGGGGAGGGCACGCTGACGGGCCCGACCTCGCTCACGGTAAAGGGGCAGAATGGGGACGAGAAGCTCACCGCCAAGCACCTGATCGTCGCCACCGGCGCGCGCGCGCGCGAGCTGCCGTTCGCCAAGGCCGACGGCAAGCGGGTGTGGACTTACCGCGCGGCGATGACCCCGCCGGAGATGCCGACCAAGCTGCTGGTCATCGGTTCCGGCGCGATCGGCATCGAGTTCGCCAGCTTCTACAACGACATGGGCGCCGAAGTGACCGTGGTCGAGATGCTCGACCGGATCGTGCCGGTGGAGGACGCGGACGTCTCGGCATTCCTAGAGAAGTCGCTCACGAAGCAGGGCATCGCGATCATGACCGGCGCGGGCGTGGAAGCGCTCGCCGTCTCGGACAAGGGCGTGAAGGCGAAGATCAACCCCGGATCGAAGTCCGGGGCTTCGGGAAAGACGGTCGAAACCGAGTTCAGCCATGTCATCGTCGCGGTCGGCATCGTGCCCAACACCGAGAACATAGGCCTCGACAAGCTCGCCGAGATGGACCGCGGGTTCATCCAGATCGATCCCTACGGCCGCACCAAGTCGAAGGGGCTGTGGGCGATCGGCGACTGCACGCCGGGGCCGTGGCTGGCGCACAAGGCGAGCCACGAGGGCGTCACCGCGGCCGAAGCGATCGCGCAGGAGCTCGGCAACACGGACGTTCACCCGCACCCGCTCGACCGCGGCAACATCCCCGGCTGCACTTACTGCCACCCGCAGGTCGCCAGCGTCGGCATGACCGAGGCGAAGGCCAAGGAAGCCGGCCACGAGCTCAAGGTCGGCACCTTCCCGTTCATCGGCAACGGCAAGGCGATCGCGCTCGGCGAGGCCGAAGGCTTCATCAAGACCGTGTTCGACGCCAGGACCGGCGAGCTGCTGGGCGCGCACATGATCGGCGCCGAGGTGACCGAGCTGATACAGGGCTATGTCGTCGGCAAGACGCTCGAGACCACCGAGGTGGAGCTCATTCACTCGGTCTTCCCGCATCCCACGCTGAGCGAGATGATGCACGAGAGCGTGCTCGCCGCCTACGGCCGCGCGCTGCACATCTGATCGGGCGGAACTTTAAGGAATTGAAGGCGTTGGCCGTTCGAAGGAGCGGCCGTCCATGGAATTCGAGATCGAGGAATACCCGCGCCAGATGGATGATTACGAGCCGGTACGGGTGGATCCGCCGACCACGCAGCGCGATCGCGGCAGGTCCGCCAAGCGCCTGCGTCCGCTGGTGCGCAACCAGGACCAGGCGGTCTTCATTCCCGAGCAGGCCGCCGGTACGGGCTAACGGCGGACAGCGCGGGATTGGCGGACAGGGTGGGATTCGAACCCACGGTGAGCTTGCACCCACGGCGGTTTTCAAGACCGCTGCCTTAAACCACTCGGCCACCTGTCCTTGGTGGGAGCAGCTAGCGCGGCGAAGCGTTGGTGTCACCCGGCGAATGGC
>JBQCFR010000196.1:0-10725 GCA_051958885.1 Tsuneonella sp. | reverse complement strand
ACGCTGGTCGCCGGCGACCCCAAGGACCGCAAGACCTTCATCGGCCCGATGATCTCCGAGAAGGAAGCCAAGCGCCTCAAGGGCTGGATCGACGAGGCCGTCGCGGCCGGCGCCACGCTGCTGTGCGGCGGCGGGCGCGAGGGCGCGATGCTCGAGGCGACGCTGCTCGAAGGCGTGCCGGCGAGCTGCTCCGCCAACCGCGAGGAGGCCTTCGGCCCGCTCGCGAACCTGTCGAAGTTCACCGATTGGAACGAGGCGCTGAAGGAGGTCAACGACAGCAAGTTCGGGCTCCAGGCGGGCATTTTCACCCGCGACATCCACCAGGTGCTCGAGGCATGGGACACGCTCGACGTCGGCGGCGTGGTGGTGAACGACGTCTCGAGCTACCGGGTGGATAACATGCCGTATGGCGGCGTGAAGGACTCCGGTCTCGGCCGCGAAGGCGTGCGCTTCGCGATGGAGGACATGAGCGAGATCCGCAATCTGATCATCCGGCGCACTTAGCCCGCCCTCAGGCGCCCGGCGAAGTTCACACGGGTGTCACGCCTGTCACAGTGTCCTGGAGACAATCGTCTCGCGCGCCGAAGGCATCATGCGTCCTTCAGCAGCAGCAGTTCGCAGGCGATCGTCAGCCGCGGCGCAGGCAGCAATACGTGTTCGGCGCGGGTCACGGTCGCTTCGGCGACGAACTGGCCGGGAATGGCGAACTCGTGGTCGGGCAGGGCGGCGATAAGCGCCTCGCCCGCGGCCACCGCCTCGCCGCCGAAGAACTCGATCTCGAACGTGTGACGGGCGCCTTCGAAGGTGATGCTCGCCCATGCTTTTTCAGTGTGGCGCAAGACTTGGCCGTGACCTTCGGCAAGCGCGTCGAGCTGGCTGCGCAAATGGCCGCCGGGGCCCGGCGACAGCTTGCGCAAGGGGTAGGGGCGGCGGCTCGAATCAGCGTACATCGGTGCTCTCCGAATAAGTGTTCATGAAATGTTCTACTCGTCTCTTCACGCGCGGACCCGGTTGGCGTCCGTTGCGTAGATCGAGCACGAAGCGCGGATCGCGCACGGCAAGCCGGCCGAACAGCGTCGGCCGCATGTCGTGGCGGTGAAGAAACTTCTCGATGGATCGGATCAGCATGCGACTCCCCTGCGACTCGATTGGAGAATCACTGGTCGCCCGCAAAATCCTACTTGTCTAGGAAAAATCCTACGTCTAGGAGGAAGCGGTGATGGTCTCTCCGCCTTCCGATCCGCGCCAACGGCTGCTCGAGCTGGCGCGAGCGCGCGGCGCGAGCCTGAGTGCCCTGTCCGAACTGCTCGGCAAGAATCCCAGCTATCTCCAGCAATTCATCCGCAAGGGCAGCCCGCGCAAGCTCGACGAGGTGGATCGCCGCACGCTCGCCGAGTTCTTCGGAGTGCCCGACGCCGAGCTCGGCGGGGCGCAGGAAATTTCCGGCGCGCGCCCCAATGCGCGCGACGCGGAGTGGGTCGAGGTTCCCCGTCTTCCGCTCGGCGCCTCGGCCGGACCGGGCGCGGTAGCGGCGCAGGAAGTCCCGTTCGACAGCTTCCGGTTCTCCCGCCGGTGGCTGCGCGAGAACGGGCTGGAATCGGCCCAGCTCTCGTCGATCGCGGTGGCTGGCGATTCCATGGAGCCGCTGCTGCGCGACGGGGACGAGATCCTCGTCGATCGCACCCAGCGTCCGTAGCGCGACGGCGTCCACGTGCTGCGCGTGGGCGATGTCCTCATGGTCAAGCGCGTGGCGCAGGGCGGGGCGGGGCGGATCGCCCTGCTCAGCGCCAATCCAGCCTATCCGCCGCTCGACGTTTCGCTCGAAGAGGTTGAAATCGTCGGGCGCGTCGTGTGGAAGGGGGGAAGGCTCTAGCGGAACGTTCGCCTCGCTTACGGACTTGAGACACTATGGAAACCCAGCGCGAGAAAGCAGCGAACGAATTTCGCCGGATCTTCAAATGGATCCTGCTGATCGCGGTGCTCGTGGTTGCCGCCGCGCTGGTGTTCATCGCCTCGCAGGGGCCGCTCACGATCCACATGATCATCGCGACGGTGCTGGGGGTGTTCTTCTCGGTCGTGCTGGGGACCGGGCTGTTCGCGCTCGCCTTCTTCAGCGACAAGAGCGGCCACGACGAATCCGTGACCGGCGCCACTCGCCCCAGGCACGACGACGAGACTCGCTGAAGCACCGGCCCCGCTTGCAAATCGCCCGGCCGCGCGCCAGTTCCTTCGCATGACACAGCCCGATCCGGCGCCGCCGATGCGCGCCGCCATCATCCCGGTCACTCCGCTACAGCAGAACTGCTCGCTCATCTGGTGCACCCGGACGATGCGCGGAGCGCTGATCGATCCCGGCGGCGATCTCGACCGGCTGAAGGCCGCGGTCGCCAAGGCGGGGGTGACGCTGGAGAAGCTGCTCGTGACGCACGGCCACCGCGATCATTGCGGGCAGACCGGCATGCTGGCCGAAGAGCTCGGTCTGAAGATCGAGGGTCCGCACGAGGCGGACCGGTTCTGGATCAGCCGTCTCGACGACGATGGCCGCAAGTACGGCATGGATGCGCGCAGCTTCGAGCCCGACCGCTGGCTGCACGACGGCGACACCGTGACCGTGGGCGAGCTGACGCTCGACGTGGTGCACTGCCCCGGCCACACGCCGGGACACGTGGTGTTCGTGCACAAGCCGTCGAACTTCGCCATCGTCGGCGACGTGCTGTTCCAGGGTTCAATCGGCCGCACCGACTTCCCGATGGGCAACCACCAGGACCTGATCGATTCGATCACCGGCAAGCTCTGGCCGCTGGGCAACGACGTGACCTTCATCCCGGGCCACGGCCCGACCAGCACTTTCGGCCGCGAGCGGCAGGTCAACGCCTTTGTCAGCGACTACGCGCTGAGTTGATCCTCCCCCTCGGGGGAGGGGCACCAGCCGCAGGCTGGTGGAGGGGACTCTCCTCCTGTGCCGCGTTTGGGGAGAGTCCCCTCCACCATGCTGCGCATGGTCCCCCTCCCCGTGCCGGGGAGGTTACATCCAGCCGCCGGCGATCAGAACCGCGACGACCGCCAGTCCGACTTGCGTCAGCATCGTCACCAGCGTGCCGATCATGCGGCCGACCCCCAGCCGTCCGCCGTCCATCCCGACGCCGTGCGCGATACGCGCGAGCATGTAGACCATCACCACCCAGCTCAGCCACGGGTGCCCCTTGCCGGCGAGCTCGATTCCCGCGACCAGGATCAGCACGAACGCGGTATTCTCGACGAAGTTGAGCTGCGCCCGCATCCTGCGCGAGAGCGGCTCGAGCCCGCCGTCGCCGACGAACACCTTGTGCGCGGTGCGCATGCGGCCGATCCGCACCGAGAGCCAGATGTTGATGATCGCCGCCGCGGCCGCGGCGGTCAGCGTTATCGGAAGGACCATTTCCCACTCCCCTGTCGAAACCCGCGCGCAACCTAGCGGCGGCGCGCGCGCTTGCAACGGAGAAGAAATCCGCTATAGGCCGCGGCTTCCCGCCAGGGCCGGGTCCAGTAGAGCGGTGCGCTTGCGCGCCGCGGGGGCTTCGCCTACGGCGACCATCGAACAACGAATTACTGGATACAGGTGCCGCAATGGCTGTCCCCAAGAGAAAAGTCAGCCCCAGCCGCCGGGGCATGCGCCGGGCGCACGATTCGCTGAAGGTCGAAGCTCACCACGAGTGCTCGAACTGCGGCGAGCTCAAGCGGCCGCACAATCTGTGCTCGCACTGCGGGCACTACAACGGCCGTGAGGTCGTCGCCGTCGGGCTTTGAGCCTGACGCGAACTAGCCGGAGAGCGCCATGAGTTTGCCGCGTATCGCCGTCGACGCGATGGGCGGCGATGAAGGCGTGCGCACGATGGTGTCCGGCGCTGCGCTCGCGCGGCGGCGGCACGACAAGTTCAAGTTCCTGCTGGTCGGTGACGAGACGCGGATCAAGGCCGCGCTCGAGAACCATCCCAATATGCGCGGTGCGTCGGAAATCCTCCACTGCGACGACGTCGTCGGCGGCGACGAGAAGCCGACCCAGGCCCTGCGCCGCGCCAAGACCACCAGCATGGGTCTCACGGTCAATGCGGTGAAGGCGGGCGATGCCGGCGCCGCGGTGAGCGCAGGCAACACCGGCGCGCTGATGGCGATGAGCAAGCTGGCGCTGCGCACGATGCCGGGCATCGACCGCCCGGCGCTCGCGGCGCTGCTCCCGAGCCTCGGGGACAACGACGTGATCATGCTCGACCTCGGCGCCAACACCGAGTGCGACGCGCGCAATCTCGTCCAGTTCGCGATCATGGGTGCGGCCTATTCGCGAATTGTGACCAAGCGCGAGGCGCCGCGGGTGCGGCTGCTCAACATCGGCACCGAAGAGCTCAAGGGCACCGATGAACTGCAGGACGCCGCCAGCCGGCTGCGCGCGGCGAGCGGCCTTGCGCTGAGCTTCGACGGCTTCATCGAGGCCGACAAGATCAATCGCGGGACCTGCGACGTGGTGGTGACCGACGGCTTTTCAGGCAACATCGCCCTGAAGGCGATCGAAGGGGCGGCACGGTTCGTCACTGACCTGCTGCGCACCGCGTTCACCAGCTCGACCCGTTCCAAGATCGGCTTGCTCGTCTCGCGCCCGGCGACCGAGCTGCTGAGGCACCATCTCGACCCGAACAACCACAACGGCGCGGTGTTTCTCGGCCTCAACGGTGTGGTGGTGAAGAGCCACGGCAGCGCCACGGCGGCCGGCGTGGCCAATGCGGTGGCGGTCGCCGCGCGGCTGCTCGAGGACGACCTCACGCAGAGGATCACCGCCGATCTCGCCGAGCTGGGCGAGGGGCGGCTGCGCGACGGCGCGGAAGGGCAGGCGGCGTGATCCGTTCGGTCGTCACCGGCAGCGGCTCGGCACTGCCCCGGCGCGCGGTCTCTAACGCCGAGATGGCGGAGATGGTCGACACCAGCGACGAATGGATCGTCGAGCGTACGGGCATTCGCAACCGTCACATCGCGGGCGAGGGCGAGACCACCGCGACACTGGCGGCCGAAGCGGCGCGCAATGCGCTGGAGGCCGCCGGGATCGCCGCGGACGACATCGGGCTGATCGTGCTCGCCACCGCGACGCCGGACCAGACGTTCCCCGCCACCGCAACGCGGGTGCAGGACATGCTCGGGTGTCACGGGGGGGTGGCGTTCGACGTTGCCGCGGTGTGCTCGGGCTTCCTCTACGCGCTCGCCACGGCGGATTCCCTGCTGCGTACGGGGATGGCGAAGCGCGCCTTGGTGATCGGCGCGGAAACTTTCAGCCGCATCCTCGACTGGGAAGACCGCACCACTTGCGTGTTGTTCGGCGACGGCGCCGGCGCGCTGGTGCTCGAAGCGCGCGAGGTCGGTGAGGACGGTCCCGGCATTCTCTACAGCAAGCTCCACGCCGACGGCGCGCACAACGAGCTGCTGTACGTCGACGGCGGACCCTCGACCACCGGGACGGTCGGCAAGCTGCGGATGAAGGGTCGCGAGGTGTTTCGCCACGCGGTGACGAACCTCGCGAGCGTGCTCTCCACCGTCCTTGAAGAGACCGGCTTCACCGCGGACCAGGTCGACTGGGTGGTGCCGCACCAGGCCAACGCCCGCATTCTCGACGCCACCGCGCGCAAGCTCGGCCTGCCCGCGGAGAAGGTGATCGTCACCGTCGATCGCCATGCCAACACCTCGGCCGCCTCGGTCCCGCTGGCCTATGACCTCGCGGTGCGCGACGGACGGATCAAGCCGGGCGACCTGGTGGTGCTGGAGGCGATGGGCGGCGGTTTCACCTGGGGCGCGAGCCTGCTGCGCGCGTGATTTCCGTGCAAAATTCGGAGCCTAAGTTGCGAGCCCGCCAGCGATTCGCTAGGCTTCTCACACAATTGGGGTAGATTCGGGTCGCGCCGAAGAAGGAGCATGCCATATGCGTTCGGTGGGCACGCTGACTCGCGCGGATTTGGCGGACACGATCAACCGCAAGCTGGGCTTCTCGCGCGCCGAATCGCTCGATCTGGTCGAGGCCATCCTGCGCCTGATGTGCGCGGCGATGTCGGATGGCGAGAACGTGAAGATCTCCGGCTTCGGCAGCTTCGTGCTGCGCGACAAGCGCGAGCGGGTCGGCCGCAATCCCAAGACCGGGGTCGAAGTGCCGATCACGCCGCGGCGCGTGATGACCTTCCGCGCCAGCCAGCTGCTCAAGGAGCGAGTCGCCAACGGATGACCGCGCGGTGAGCCTGTTCGAAGACGGCAAGGACGCAGGCGCCCTGCGCACCATCGGTGAGGTGAGCGCCGCGCTCGGTATCAAGACTCACGTGCTGCGCTACTGGGAACAGCAATTTCCCACGCTCGACCCGCTCAAGCGCAGCGGCGGGCGGCGCTACTACCGCCCGCAGGATGTTGCCCTGGTGCAGGACATCGACCGCCTGGTGAACCGCGAAGGCTACACGCTCAAGGGCGCCAAGGCGGCGCTTGCGGGCGGGAGCGAAATTGCTGAGCTGGACAGCTCGCCGTCTACGGATCGCGAACCGGTGAAGCGTGTCGACGCCGGTATCATCGACCGGCTGAGGTCGCTCCGCGCCACGCTGGCGGAGGCGCTCGAAGCCTGACCGCCTTCGGCCGGGTTACTCAGCAGCGAGCAGCTCCTCCGCCGCGCCAAGATCAACGCTGACCAGGCGGCTCACGCCCTTCTCGACCATCGTCACGCCGAACAGGCGGTGCATGCGGCTCATCGTAACGGCGTTGTGCGTGACGATGAGATAGCGGGTGGCGGTTTCGGCAACCATTGAATCGAGCAGGTCGCAGAAGCGGTCGATGTTGGCGTCGTCGAGCGGCGCGTCGACCTCGTCGAGCACGCAGATCGGCGCCGGCTTGGTGAGGAACAGCGCAAAGATCAGCGCAATCGCGGTAAGCGCCTGCTCGCCGCCCGAGAGCAGCGTGAGCGACTGGAGCCGCTTGCCCGGCGGCTGCGCGAAAATCTCCAGCCCGGCGTCGAGCGGATCGTCGCTGTCGATCAGCGCGAGGTGCGCCTGCCCGCCTTCGAACAGCCGAGTGAACAGCCGGCGAAAATGCGTGTCGACCTGCTCGAACGCGGCGCGCAGCCGTTCGCGCCCTTCGCGGTTGAGGTTGCCGATCGAGCCGCGCAGCCGGCTTACGGCCTCGGCGAGCTCCGCCTGCTCCTGCGCGCTGGCGCCGTGCTCGGCCTCGATCCGCGCCAGCTCGTCGGCGGCGACGAGGTTCACCGGGCCGATCCGCTCGCGGCTTGCCGCGAGGCCCTCCAGCTCCTGCGCTTCGGCGGCGTGGTCCTTCACGCCCTCCGCCGCGAAGCCCAGGCGGGAGGCGAGCAGCGGGGGCGGGCACTGGAAACGTTCGCCCGATGCCCGCGCCATCTCCTCGCGGCGCTGCTCTTCGTTCTCGGCGCGCGCGGCGAGCCCGGCGCGGTCTTCACGCGCGGCGGCGAGCGTCTCCTGCGCTTCGCTCAAGCCGCGGTCGGCTGCGGTTGCCGCCGCTTGCGCCCGCGCGACAGCAGTTTCCGCTGCGAGCAGTTCCCTGCCGAGCCGTTCGCGAACCGCGTCGCCCTGTTCGATCTCGCGCATCAGCGCCTGCGGCTTCCCCGCGACAACCGCCCGCTCTTGCTCGATCTCCTCGAAGCGGGCGGTCATCCCGGCGAGCCGCCGCGCGGCCTCACCCGAGCGCGCCTGCCAGTTGGCGATGTCCGAGCGCTGCGCCGCGACCCGTTCGCGCGCGACCGCGATCGCCTGTTCGTGCGCGGCCAGCTCGGCGGTGGCCGCCTGCAGTGCGGACCGGCCCGCTTCGTTCCTCGCCTTCGCCGCCTCCAGCACCGCACGGCCGGTTTCAGGCGGAGGAAGCCCCGCGCGTTTCTCCTCCGCCGCGGCCAGCTCGGCTTGGGCTCCGTTTCGCTGCTCGGTGAGCTCCTCCGCCGCGGCGTCGAGCTCGGCAAGCCGGCTGGCGGCGCGCTCGCGCGCGCCTTCGGCCTGGTCGAGCGCGCGCAGGGCGTGGCGCTCGTCCTCGCTCGCCGCCTGAACCGCGCGCTCGTCGGCGACGAGTTCGCGCTGGAGAGCCGCGAGCTGGTCTTGCGCCTGCGCTTGCGCCGCCTCTGCGTCGGCGAGCGCCGTGCGGCGCGGCGGCAGCAGCGCCTCGAGTTCGGCAAAGCGGTTCTCCGCCTCGAGCCGGGCGGCCTCTGCAGCGCCTTCTCCGCGCGCGACGAAACCGTCCCAGCGGCGCAGCGCGCCCGCGCGGGTCACCAGCCATTCGCCGGGCGCGAGCGCCCGTCCGTCGTCGCTCTCGGCAACGTGTACGAGCGCGAGGCGCGCGGCGAGCTGGCGGGGGCAGTCGGTCACATGGAGCGCAAGGCTGCCGGGCACGGGGGCGGGCGGTTCGACGCCGGTCCAGTAGCGCCCCTCCGCCTGGGCAGATGGCATGCCCAGCGGCGCCTTCGCGTCGCGGCCGAGCACCGCGGCGAGGGCACGCTCGTAACCCGGTGCGGCGCGAACCGCATCGATTGCGGCGGTCAGGCGCTGGCCTTCGGCGGCGCGTCTTGCCCGGGCATCGCGGTCGCGCTGGAGCGCGGAATGCTCGCGCTCGAGCCCGGCGAGCTCGGCGCGCGCGGCGGCGAGCGCGCTGGCCGCCTCGTCGCGGGCTTCTTGCAGCGTGTCCTTGCGTGCGCGCCTCGCCTCCAGATCGGCGCGCAGCCGGGTGAGGCGGTGCCCCGCCTGCTCGCTCGCTTCCCGGGCAGCCTCCACCGCGGCCGCCGGATCGCCCGCGCTGGCAAGCGCGGCGCGCGACTCCGATTGGCGGCGGGCTTCGCCGTCGAGCCGGGCGATGCGCGCCTGCGCCTGCCCCAGCGCGGCCTCCGCGACACGCCATTCCGCCTCTACGCCGGCGTGATCCGCGGTGGCCTTGGCCAGCGCCAGTTCGGCCGCACGTCCCGCACGTTCGGCTTGCTCGACCCTGTTCGCCAGCGCGGGACGGTCCGCTTCGCTGCGTTCGAGCGCAGCGGCCCCGGCGGCAAGGTCCCTTTCCAGCCGCGCCAGCGCCTCGGCCGCGTCGCTGGTGAGCCGATCGGCATCGCGGCGGTCCTGCTCCAGCCGCGCCGTCTGCCGGTCGAGCTCGGCGAGGCGCTGCTCGGCCGCTTCCAACCGAGCGCTCAGCGCCGCCATCCGGTGCCCGTGCGCGGCTGCATCGTCGCGCCGATCTGCCAGTTCGTCGCGCGCCGCGGCCAGCAATTCGGCGGCGGCAGCCTGCGTCCTTTGGGCGACGGCGGCGGCGGACTGTGCGGCGGCGACATCGGCCTCCGCGCCTTGAGCGACAGCCCGCGCGGCGTTGGCCGCCTCGGCTGCGTCGCGCCAGCGCGCGAACAGCAGGCGCGCTTCGGCGACCCTGATCTGCTCGGACAAGGCCTTGTAGCGTTCGGCCTGCCGGGCCTGGCGGCGCAGTGTGGCGATCTGGCTGTCGAGCCCGGCCATCAGGTCTTCGAGCCGAGCCAGGTTCGCCTCGGTCTGCCGCAGCTTGCCCTCGGCGTCGCGGCGGCGGACGTGGAGCCCGGCGATGCCCGCCGCTTCCTCCAGCATCATCCGCCGCTCGGCGGGCTTGGCGGCGATCACCTGGGCGATCTTGCCCTGGCTCACGAGCGCGGGGCTGTGCGCACCCGTCGCGGCGTCCGCGAAGGTCAGCGCGACGTCCTTCGCGCGCACGTCTTTGCCGTTGACGCGGTAGGCGCTCCCCGCGCCGCGTTCGATGCGCCGAACGACCTCGAGCTCCTGCCCATCGTCACCCGAGCCCGCCAGCACGACTTCCGCGAAGTCGCGCGGCGGCCGCTGCGCGGTGCCGGCGAAGATCACGTCGTCCATTCCGCCCGACCGCATCGATTTGGGCGAGTTCTCCCCCATCACCCAGCGGATCGCTTCGAGCAGGTTGGACTTGCCGCAGCCGTTGGGGCCGACCACGCCGGTCAGCCCGGGCTCGATGCGCAGCTCGGAAGGCTCGACGAAGCTCTTGAAGCCGCTCAGCTTGAGCCGTTTGAGCTCCATCGAGCGGCCGGGTTTACCTGGCGCCGGCGCGTTCTAGCGCGGCCTTGAGGCCCGGCCACTCGGTCGCGTCGACGCGCGATCCGTTGAGCACCAGCGTGGGCGTCGATTCGATGCCCTCGCTCGAATACTGGCTCGACAGGTCGGCCACCTTTTGCGCCTTCGCGGTATCGGCGAGGCAGCTCTTGCCCTGGTCGACCGAGATGCCGCGCTGGGCGAAGAAGTCGAGGTAGCCGAGCGCGTCCGCGATCGCCACGAACCGCTGCGCCGGGGGCAACTGGCCCGCGGCATTGGCGCGCGCCATGCGGGCCTGCTCGTTGAATACGGCGCTCATCGAATCGAAGTTGGTGTAGATCTGCTTGATCAGCGGGAAGAAGGTGCTCTTGTCGCCGCATTCGGCGAGCACCGTCAGCGGAATGTCCTGCGGGTGAATGGCGAAGCTGCGGAATTCCCAGCTCACCCGGCCGCTGTCGACGTACTTGTCGACCAGCTCGTCTTCGCCTTCCTGGGCCAGCTTGGCGCAGTGGGGGCACGACAGCGAACCGTATTCGATCAGCTTGAGCGGCGCATCGGGATTGCCCATGCGGTAGCCGCCCGCCTCGGTCGTTGCGACGACGTCGGACCACTGCTGCCCCGCGGGGGCGGCCACGCTGGCCAGCGCCTTGTC
>JBQCFR010000195.1:0-5322 GCA_051958885.1 Tsuneonella sp. | reverse complement strand
CGCCAGCGGCGGCCGCCGAAACCCGTCCTCGTCGCCGGCCAATTCAGGAGTTTGCGCGGTGCTCATCGCCCGGCTGATAGCAGAGACCAGCACGCTTGCGACCAATCTCGACCGCGCGCGCGAGGAGCTCGCGGCCAAGGGCTGGCCGGTGGCTATGGCCGAGACGGTCAAGAGCGGCATGGACGCGATCGAGCTGCAACTGCCACGCGGCGATGCCGCAGGGGTGCGCGAGGTGCTCGACCGCCATTTCGCGCCGGCGGACCTGCTCGTCGCCGATCACGAGCCGGTCGTGCCGCGGGTCTTCGTCTCGGACATGGATTCGACGATGATCTCCGCCGAATGCATAGACGAGCTCGCCGATTTTGCCGGGATCAAGCCGCAGATCGCCGCGATCACCGAACGCGCGATGCAGGGCGAGCTCGACTTCGAAAGCGCCCTGCGGGAACGCGTGCTGCTGCTGCGCGATCTTTCGGCGGGAACCATCGCCGAATGCCTCGACACCCGGATTTCGCCGATGCCGGGCGCCAAGGTGCTGGTCGCGACGCTCAAGGCCTTGGGCTTGGCGCGATAGGCGAGGCCGTAGGTCGCCGCCTGCAGCATCGGGATGTCGTTCGCCCCGTCGCCCGTGGCAAGGCTCGTCGCACGCTCGCCGATCCGCGCGGCTTCCTCTTCGAGCACGCGCCGCTTGACCGAACTGTCGGTGATCGCGCCGGCGAGCGCGCCGGTCAGCTTGCCGCCCGCCACCGCAAGCCGGTTGCCGACCACCTGCTCGAACCCGATCTGCGCGGCGACGGGGTCGGCGAAGTGGTGGAAGCCGCCGGTCACCAGCACCGTGCGGCAGCCCTTCGCCTTGAGCGTCGCGACGAGCACCGCGGCGCCCTCCATCGGGCGAATGCGCTCGGCGAGACAGGTCGCGACCGTCTCCTCCTGCATCCCGGCGAGCAGCCCGACCCGCTCGGTGAGCGCGCTGGCGAAGTCGAGCTCGCCCTGCATCGCGCGTGCGGTGATCGCGGCCACGCGATCCTTGAGACCGGCGAAGTCAGCAAGCTCGTCGATGCATTCCTGCCCGATCATCGTCGAATCCATGTCCGACACGAACAGGTCGGGCACGCCGATCTCGCGGTCGGATACCAGCAGGTCGGCGGGCCGGAAGTGCTCGTCGAGCAGCCGGCGCAGCGTGGCCGCGTCCCCCTCGGGCAGGCTGAGCTGAAGCACGTCGCCGCAGAAATCGAGCATCTGCGCCAGCGCCACGCGCATGCCCTCGCGCTCGATCGCCGCGGTCGCGGTATCGAGCCGAGTTTGCAGGTCGGCCGGGTCTGCTATCAACCGGGCGATGAGCACTGCCATGTCTCCGAAAGCCGCGGGTCTGCCGCCGGTCGCGCTCATTGCAGGGCCCACCGCGAGCGGCAAGAGCGATCTGGCGGTGCGCGTGGCGCTCCAATGGCAGCAGACCGGCCGCCAGGCGGTGGTGATCAACGCCGACAGCGCGCAAGTCTACCGCGACCTCGCGGTCCTCAGCGCGCGGCCGAGCGAGGCCGAGATGCGCGGCGTGCCGCACCGCTTGTTCGGCACGTGGGACGGGGCGCAGGCCTGCTCGGCAGCCGACTGGGCCGCCGCGGCGAAGCGCGAGATCGCGGCGGCGCACGCGCGGCAGGCGCTGCCGATCCTCGTCGGCGGCACCGGGCTCTATGTCCGCGTCCTGCTCGAAGGCATTGCGCCGATCCCGCGCATAGACCCGGCGGTGCGAGAGGGAGTCCGCGCGCTCGCCACACCGGACGCCTACGCCGCGCTGCAGAGCGAAGACCCGCAGCGCGCCGAACAGCTGCACGCCAACGATTCGCTGCGCATCGCCCGCGCGCTCGAGGTCGTCCGCTCGACCGGCAAGCCGCTCGCGTTCTGGCAGCAGGCCAAGACCTCCGGGCTGGAGAACGCGATCGCGCTGCATCCGGTGGTCCTGCACCCGCACCTCGGCGTGCTGCGCGAGCGGACCGAGCGCCGCTTCGAAGCGATGATGGAGCACGGCGCCGTGGAGGAAGTGCGCGCCCTGCTCGAGCGGCGACTGCCTGCGGACCTGCCGGTAATGCGCGCGATCGGCGTGCGCGAGATCGCCGGCTGGCTCACCGGCATGTGGTCGCGCGAGGAAGCGGTGCTGCGCGCGCAGCGCTCCACCTGGCAATACGTGCGCCGCCAGTTCACCTGGTTCCGCGCCCAGCCGCCCGCGTGGTGGCCGCGCATCGAGGCGAACCCCGCGGCCGGCGAATTCGACGCGGCGATGGAAGGGCTTTTCAGATCGGCGGCCGGCTGATACGCAAGGCCCCATGACAGGCACGGTTCTCTCGAACATCGCGCGCGGCTCCGCCGCTGCGCCCGTGCGCGTGCTCCTCCTTACCCGGATCGTACTTATTATCCCCTGACAGGCCGTCCGGAGATCGGGTTCCCCATGTGAGCCGTCCGATCTTCGGGCGGCTCTTTTCGTTTGCGGATCTGCGTAGCGATCCGCGTAAGAAAATTTGGCGTAACCGGTTGACGGAGAAATTTTATGTCTCTAGCGCGGCGCGCCGTTGAGGGAAAAACCATGTCACGCGAGTTGAGCGGTGCTCAGATCCTGATCGAAAGCCTGGTCCGGCAGGACGTCGAATTCGTGTTCGGCTATCCGGGCGGCGCGGTGCTGCCGATCTATGACGAACTGTTCGCGCATAGCCGCATCCGCCACATCCTCGTGCGCCACGAAGCGGGCGCGGCGCACGCCGCCGAAGGGTATGCGCGCTCGACCGGGAAGCCCGGCGTCGTGCTCGTGACCAGCGGCCCGGGCGCGACCAACGCGGTCACCGGCATCGCCGATGCGTTCATGGACTCGATCCCGATGGTCGTGATCACCGGCCAGGTCGCGACACCGCTGATCGGCACCGACGCGTTCCAGGAAGCCGACACGATCGGCATCACCCGCCACTGCACCAAGCACAACTACCTCGTGAAAGACCCGGCGAAGCTGCAGGCGACAATCGCCGAAGCCTTCCGCATCGCCACCACCGGCCGCCCCGGCCCGGTGCTGATCGATATCCCCAAGGACGTGCAGGTCGCGCTGGCGACGTGGGACGCGCCCGATGCGCCGGTGCCGTCCTCTGCGCGCTACAGCCCGCCGTCCGCCGCGCCGCTCGAGGCGGTGCGGGACGCGGTCGAGCTGCTCGCCTCCGCGACGAGCCCGGTGTTCTACACCGGCGGCGGGGTGATCAACTCCGGCCCGCGGGCGAGCGAGATGCTGCGGCGCCTGCAGGACCTCACCGGCGCGCCCGTCACCAGCACGCTGATGGGGCTCGGCGCATTTCCCGCCGATCACCCCGACTGGCTCGGCATGCTCGGCATGCACGGGACGTACGAGGCCAACATGGCGATGAACCGTTGCGACCTGATGGTCTGCGTCGGCGCGCGGTTCGACGATCGGGTGACTGGGCGGCTCGACGCGTTCTCGCCCGATTCGAAGAAGATCCACATCGATATCGACCGCAGCTCGATCAACAAGACCGTGCAGGTCGATCTGCCGCTGATCGGCGATTGCGCCGCGGTTCTCGAGCAGCTCCTCGCGGCATGGGGCGAGCGCAAGGCGAAGGACCTGGGCGAATGGAAGGCGCGGATCGCCGGCTGGCGCGCGCGCGAAAGCCTCGCCTATCCGCCCTCGAAAAGCGCGATCATGCCGCAGGAGGCGGTCGAGCGGCTCCATGCGCTGACCCGCGACCTCGACCCGGTGATCACCACCGAGGTCGGCCAGCACCAGATGTGGGCGGCGCAGTACTTCGGGTTCGACAAGCCCAACCGCTGGCTCACCAGCGGCGGCCTCGGCACGATGGGCTATGGCCTGCCCGCCGCGATCGGCGCGCAGCTCGGCAATCCCGGACGGCTGGTGATCGATGTCGCCGGCGAAGCCTCGATCCAGATGAACATCCAGGAACTCGGCACCGCCAGCCAGTACCGCCTGCCGGTCAAGGTGTTCATCCTCAACAACGAATACATGGGCATGGTCCGCCAGTGGCAGGAGCTGACCTACGAAAGCCGCTATTCGAACTCGTACTCCGACAGCCTGCCCGACTTCGTGAAGCTCGCCGAAGCCTACGGCTGGAAGGGCATCCGCATCGAGCGCGAGGGCGATCTCGACGCCGGCATCGCCGCGATGATCGCGCACGACGGCCCGGTGATCGTCGATTGCCTGGTGGCGAAGGAAGCCAACTGCTTCCCGATGATCCCCAGCGGCGCGGCGCACACCGACATGCTGCTCTACGGCGACATGGTCAGCGGCACGATGGACGACGAAGCGAAGGCGCTGGTGTAACCATGTTCCTCTACCCCCTCATCCGTTCGTATCGAGCGGAGGACGAAGTCCGTGGTCGAGATACCCGAGCGCCCCGCTCGCGTGTCTCGACGCCGCTTCTCGGCTGCGCTCGAAGCTTGCTCGACACGAACGGAGAGGGATGATGAAAATTCACCAGACCGCTTCCGAGCGCCACGTGCTCGCGATCACCGTCGACAACGAGGCGGGCATTCTCGCCAAGATCGCGGGGCTGTTCACCGCGCGCGGCTATAACATCGACAGCCTGACCGTGGCGGACATCACCGAGAACCACGCGGTCAGCCGGATCACCATCGTCACCAATGGGCCGCCCGCAGTGATCGACCAGATTCATGCGCAGCTCGAACGGCTGGTGCCCGTGCACAAGGTCGTCGACCTCACCGAGAGCGGCGCGCACGTCGAGCGCGAGCTGGCGCTGGTCAAGGTGGCCGGCTGGGGCGAAAAGCGCGTCGAGGCGCTGCGGCTCGCCGGCATCTTCCGCGCCAAGCCGGTCGACACCACGACCGAAAGCTTCATCTTCGAGATCACCGGCGCGCCCGAGAAGATCGACAGCTTCATCGGCCTCATGCGCGAGCTCGGCCTGGTCGAGGTCGGCCGGACCGGCATCGTCGGCATGATGCGCGGGGCCGAGGAGGCTTAGTTTATCTGCAGCGCAACCAACAACCACTCGTCGTCCCGGGCTTGACCCGGGACCCCGCTTTCTTCCAGCGATGCGAAGGAAAGCGGGACCCCGGATCAGGTCCGGGGTGACGGCAAGAGACGAGGACCGATCCGTGAAAGTCTACTACGACGCCGACGCCGATCTGAACCTGATCACCGACAAGAAGATCGCGGTGCTCGGCTACGGCAGCCAAGGCCACGCGCACGCGCAGAACCTGCGCGACAGCGGCGTCAAGGAGGTCGCGATCGCGCTGCGCGAAGGCTCGGCGACCGCCAAGAAGGCGCAGGCCGCCGGCTTCCAGGTGATGGCGAACAAGGAC
>JBQCFR010000194.1:0-2486 GCA_051958885.1 Tsuneonella sp. | reverse complement strand
GCTCAAGGAGCGCGGCATCGTGCCGTTCCTGAAGGTCGACAAGGGGCTCGAGGACGAGGCCGACGGCGTCCAGCTGATGAAGCCGATGCCGGAGCTTGAAAGCCTGCTCGAGCGGGCAAAGGCGAAGGGCGTGTTCGGCACCAAGATGCGCTCGGTGATCAAGGCGAACCAGCCGGGCGGGATCGAGAAGATCGTCCGTCAGCAGTTCCAGGAGGGCCGGCGCATCATCGCCGCGGGGCTGATGCCGATCCTCGAGCCCGAGTACGACATCACCACCGCCGACCGCGCCGAGGGCGAGAAGACGCTGCTCAGCGCGATCCTCGACAGCCTCGATGCGCTCCCGGAGGGCCAGCAGGTCATGCTCAAGCTGTCGATTCCGGCGGAGGCGAACCTCTACGAGCCGCTGATCGAGCACCCCAAGGTGCTGCGCGTCGTCGCGCTGTCGGGCGGCTATTCGACCGACGAGGCGTGCGAGAAGCTCAGCCAGAACAAGGGCATGATCGCCAGCTTCAGCCGGGGCCTGCTGCAGGACTTGCGCCACCAGCAGAGCGACGATGAATTTGACGCCACGCTCGGCGCGGCGATCGACAAGATCCACCTCGCGTCGGCGCGCTGATGCGCTCTCGCAGGTGCGGAAACCGCGCACCTGCGCCGTCAGGGAAGGCAACCCAGCTGGAGGTTTGCCATGCCCACCCGGATCGTTCGCAAGCACCCTCGGCTTGCCGCCATGCTGCTTGCCGCCGGCATCGTCCTTGCCCTCGCCGGGCAACCGCAGCGGCCGCATGCTGCCGAGCATGTGCCGTTGCCGTCACCGCTACCGATGCTGCCATCGTCGGCGCTGACGGTGATGTCGTACAACGTCGAGGGGCTTCCGCCGCCTGTGCGGTTCGGCCGCGCAGCCTCGCTCGCCCGGATTGCCGACCGGCTGTCCGACTTGCGGCGAGCGGGCCGGGCGCCGAACGTGGTGCTGCTGCAGGAGGCCTTCACCGACCCCGACCGTCCGATCGAGGCGATCGCCGGCTATCGCTACGCCGCGCGGGGGCCCGATGCGAACGAGGTCAATGCCTCCTTACCGACGACCCCTGCCGAACGCCGCTATGCCGCCGGAGCCTCGGAGCTGAAGGGAGAGGGTGCGGGCAAGTGGGAAAGCAGCGGGCTGCGCATCCTGTCCGATTTTCCCATCGTGCGGACCGAGCGGCTCGCTTTCCCCGAGTGGGCCTGCGCGGGATACGACTGCCTGGCCAACAAAGGGGTGCTGATCGCCTGGGTGGCGGTCCCGGGGAGCCCGCAGCCGGTCGCCTTCGTCGACACGCACCTCAATTCGGGGCGAGCGGCCGATGTCTCGCTGGCGCGCGCCGATGAGGCTTATGCGTTCCAGTCCGCTACGCTGAGGACATTCGTCGCGAGGCAGATCGGCGCGAGCGCGCCAGCCTTCTTTGGAGGGGACTTCAACACCGATACGGCGCTGCGCTGGCGCGAACTCGGCCGCGACGTGCTTCCGGGTGGCCGGAACGCGCTGCTCGCCGCGCTGGCGCACCGCGAGGTCGCGGCGGAATCGGCCTCCGACGCGCTGGCGATACTCAAGCGCGGCAAGGACTGGCTCTACTTCCGCGGGGCGCAGGCCTGGCCGGTCCAACTCGAGCGATACTGGGTGCCGTTCGGCGTCGACGGCGACGGATCGACCCTGTCGGACCACATGGGCTACGCGGTCGACTTCCGCGTAGGCAGTCAGCGCGCTTCGTAGGTGAAGCGGTAGTCGCCCGGCTGGAGCTCGGCGCCGGTGCGCTTATCGGGCGTTGCCGCGACCAGCGCGATGACGTTGCCGTGAGTGCCGTAAGTCTCGCCCAGCGTCACGTTGGCGGTCTCGCGCCAGCCGGCGCCGTCGATGCGCGTTTCGACCACCAGCCGCCCGGCCCACACGCAGCGCGCGTTCATCGGGCAGCGGCTGTCCTCGACCACCTTCATCGGGGTCACCGTCACCGCGCCCAGCCGGACCGGCTGGCGCAGCGGCACCGCGCTGCCGGCCGCGGCGGGCACGCCTTCGACATTGGGCGCATCCGGCACCACCGCGCAGCCGGCGAGGGCGATGGCGGCGAGGGCGAGCGTTGCAGGACGAGGCAGATTTCTCATCCGCCGCCGATAGCGAGGGGTGCGCTTTCGCACCGCTGACCGTCCACGGCAGCGCCTGGCGCATCATCGCGCGCAGGGTCTGGGCGTCGGCGATCGCGTGCGCTTCGGGGTCGTTGTTGAAGTAGGCCCAAACCGGGCGGCCGCCGCGTGCCTGCTCGGCCATCCAGTCCGCCCAGGCGAGCAGCCGCTCCTCGGGATAGCGCCCCCCCGCTCAGTATTTGCCGAGCCCGCCGCGGAAGCGAACGTAGGGGACCGGGCCGACTGCAAGCCGAGGGCTGACCACGCCGGGCATGACGTGTGCGCAGAAGCTCGCGCCGTTCGAGCAACGCGAAAACCGCGTCGCAGTACCAGCTCGG
>JBQCFR010000193.1:0-5453 GCA_051958885.1 Tsuneonella sp. | reverse complement strand
AGCTACATCGTCACCGAGCCCGGCCTGACCCCGCTCGAAAAGTTCCAGCTCCTCACCGAGGACGAGCTGCTCGACGCGCAGGACGAATACGGCGAGGACGCGTTCACCGCCGACATCGGCGCGGCCGCGGTCAAGACCATGCTGATGGAGCTCGACCTCGAAGCCGAGCGCGAGGCGCTGCTCGAGGAGCTCGAGACCACCAAGTCGACGCTCAAGCCCAAGAAGATCATCAAGCGGCTGAAGGTCGTCGAGAGCTTCATCGAAAGCGGCAACAAGCCCGAGTGGATGATCCTCGAAGTCGTCCCCGTGATCCCGCCCGAGCTGCGCCCGCTGGTGCCGCTCGACGGCGGCCGCTTCGCCACCTCGGACCTCAACGACCTCTACCGCCGCGTGATTAACCGCAACAACCGCTTGAAGCGGCTGATCGAGCTGCGCGCGCCTGACATCATCGTGCGTAACGAGAAGCGCATGCTGCAGGAGGCCGTCGACGCGCTGTTCGACAACGGCCGCCGCGGCCGCGTGATCACCGGCGCCAACAAGCGTCCGCTGAAGTCATTGAGCGACATGCTCAAGGGCAAGCAGGGCCGCTTCCGCCAGAACCTGCTCGGCAAGCGCGTCGACTATTCGGGCCGCTCGGTGATCGTGACCGGGCCCGAGCTCAAGCTGCACCAGTGCGGCCTGCCCAAGAAGATGGCGCTCGAGTTGTTCAAGCCGTTCATCTACGCCCGGCTCGACGCCAAGGGCCTGTCGATGACGCTCAAACAGGCGAAGAAGTGGGTCGAGAAGGAGCGCAAGGAAGTCTGGGACATCCTCGACGAAGTCATTCGCGAGCATCCGGTGCTGCTCAACCGCGCGCCGACGCTCCACCGCCTCGGCATCCAGGCATTCGAGCCGGTGCTGATCGAGGGCAAGGCGATCCAGCTTCACCCGCTGGTCTGCGCCGCGTTCAACGCCGACTTCGACGGCGACCAGATGGCCGTGCACGTCCCGCTGAGCCTCGAGGCGCAGCTGGAAGCGCGCGTGCTGATGATGAGCACCAACAACATCCTCAGCCCTGCAAACGGCAAGCCGATCATCGTGCCCTCGCAGGACATGGTGCTGGGTCTGTACTATCTCTCGATGGACCGCGAAGGCGAGCCGGGCGAAGGCATGGTCCTGTCCGACATGGCCGAAGTGCACCAGGCGCTGCACGTGGGTGCGGTGACGCTCCACTCGAAGATCGTCAGCCGCGTTCCGCAGACCGACGAGGCCGGCAATGAGTATATGATGCGGGTTGAGACCACTCCGGGCCGCATGCTTATCGGCGAATGCCTGCCCAAGCGGCACACGGTCCCCTACGCGGTGATCAACCGGCTCCTCACCAAGAAGGAGATCGGCGACGTCATCGACCAGGTCTATCGCCACACCGGGCAGAAGGACACGGTGCTGTTCGCCGACGCGATCATGGCGCTCGGCTTCCGCAACGCGTTCAAGGCCGGCATCAGCTTCGGCAAGGACGACATGATCATTCCCGACAGCAAGGAAGGGATGATTGAGGAGACCAAGGCGCTGGTGGCCGACTACGAGCAGCAGTACCAGGACGGCCTGATCACCCAGCAAGAAAAGTACAACAAGGTGATCGACGCCTGGAGCCGCTGCGGCGACCAGGTGGCCGACGCCATGATGGACGAGATCCGCTCACGTCCCAAGGACGCGAACGGGCGCGAGGCGCAGATCAACTCGATCTACATGATGAGCCATTCGGGTGCGCGCGGTTCGCCGGCGCAAATGAAGCAGCTCGCCGGCATGCGCGGGCTGATGGCCAAGCCCTCGGGCGAGATCATCGAGACGCCGATTATCTCGAACTTCAAGGAAGGCCTGACTGTCCTTGAATACTTCAACTCGACTCACGGCGCCCGCAAGGGCCTCGCCGACACCGCGCTCAAGACGGCGAACTCGGGTTACCTGACCCGCCGCCTCGTGGACGTGTCGCAGGACTGCGTGATCGTCGAGGAGGACTGCGGCACCGAGAACGCGCTCGAAATGCGCGCGATCGTGCAGGGCGGCTCGGTGATCGCCTCGCTCGGCGAGCGCATCCTCGGGCGTACGACCGCCGAAGACCTCGTCAACGCGGCGACCGGCGAAGTCATCGTCAAGGCGGGCACGCTGCTCGACGAACCGATGGTCAAGGCAATCGAGGAGGCCGAGGTCCAGGTGGCGAAGATCCGTTCGCCGCTGGTCTGCGAGGCCGAACAGGGCGTCTGCGGCACCTGCTACGGGCGCGATCTTGCCCGCGGCACGCCGGTGAATATCGGCGAGGCGGTCGGCGTGATCGCGGCGCAGTCGATCGGCGAGCCCGGCACCCAGCTGACGATGCGGACTTTCCACATCGGCGGCGCGGCGCAGCTCAACGAGACCAGCCACCTCGAGGCGATCTCGGACGGCACCGTGGTCTACCGTGACATGCCGACGATCGTCGACAAGCGCGGCCGAATCCTCAGCCTCGCCCGCAACGGCGAGCTGGCGGTGATCGACGCCGAAGGGCGCGAGCGCGAAATCCACAAGGTGCCCTACGGCACCGTGCTGATGCACAAGGACGGCGGCAAGGTCAGCCAGGGCGATCGCCTCGCCGAGTGGGACCCGTTCACGCTGCCGATCATCACCGAGCAGTCGGGCATCGTGCGCTTCCAGGACCTGGTCGACGGCCAGACGATGGAAGAGCGCGTGGACGAAGCGACGGGCATCGCCCAGCGCGTGGTTACGGAACTGCGCGCGTCGAGCCGCAAGAAGAAGGACGACCTGCGTCCGCGGCTCACCCTGCTGGGCGAGGAAGCCGGCAAGAAGGGCGAAGAGACCGAGGCGGCGCGCTACATGCTCGCCCCGGGCACTTCGTTGTCGGTCGAGGACGGACAGCGCGTCGAGGCGGGCGACATTCTCGCACGTGCTTCGCGTGAAGCCGCCAAGACGCGTGACATCACCGGCGGTCTGCCGCGGGTGGCCGAGCTGTTCGAGGCGCGCATGCCGAAGGACGTGTCGGTGATCGCCAAGATCTCCGGCCGGATCGAGTTCGTCCGCGAATACAAGGCCAAGCGCAAGATCGCGATCGTCCCGGAAGAGGGCGATCCGGTGGAGTACCTGATCCCGAAGACCAAGGTCATCGACGTCCAGGAAGGGGACTTCGTGAAGAAGGGCGACACCCTGATTTCAGGTTCGCCCAACCCGCACGACATCCTCGAGGTGATGGGCGTGGAGTCGCTGGCCGAGTACCTGGTCGACGAGATCCAGGAGGTCTACCGGCTCCAGGGCGTGAAGATCAACGACAAGCACATCGAGGTGATCGTTCGCCAGATGCTGCAAAAGGTCGAGATCACCGACGGCGGAGACACCACGCTGCTGCCGGGCGAGCAGGTCGACCTGGACGAGATGAACGAGTTCAACGCCAAGCTGGCGAAGGGCAAGAAGCCCGCCGAAGGCAAGCCGGTGCTGCTCGGCATCACCAAGGCGAGCCTGCAGACGCGTTCGTTCATCTCGGCGGCCTCGTTCCAGGAGACCACCCGCGTGCTCACGCAGGCGGCGGTCGAAGGGAAGAAGGACACGCTGATCGGGCTCAAGGAGAACGTCATCGTCGGCCGGCTGATCCCGGCGGGCACCGGCGCGGGCATGAACCGCATGCGGGTGACGGCGACCAGCCGCGATGCCGCACTGCGGGCCGCCTGGAAGAAGACCCAGGAAGCGCTCCTGATGGCGAACTCGGCCGAAGAAGAGCACGCCGCCGAGCTCCAGCAGGGCGTCGAAGCGGCGATCGGCGACGATCCGCTGGCTGTGATGGAAGGCGCGACCCACGGTACCGACACGGATGCCGGCGAATACCTCGAAGGCGCCGACACCGATCCGATCGAGAAGCACACGCAGGACTGAACCTGCCGCGGCTTCTGAACGAAAAGGCCCCGCCGGAGCAATCCGGCGGGGCCTTTTTCTATGCGTCGCCGTCGTTCACCAGCAGGACGCTATCGTCGCGCGCGAGGCACCACAGGCTGAGGCCGGTGCGCGCCGCGCACTCGCCCGCCATCGATGTGGGGAGCGAAACGGTGACCAAGGTCGTGGCGCCGGCGCGCACCGCCTTCTGCGCGATTTCGTAGGAACAGCGAGCGGTCGAGAGGATGAAGCCACTCGCAAGGTCTTCGCCGCTTCGTAGAGCCGCGCCGATAAGCTTGTCGAGCGCGTTGTGGCGGCCGACGTCCTCGCGAACGAGCCGGATCGCGCCATCGAGCGCGCAGAGCGCCGCGGCGTGCGCCGCGCCGGTCGCCCCGGTAAGCGGCTGGTGTTCCCGCAGCGTGCTGAGCGCAGCGAATATGGCCGCGGGCTCTATGCCCCCATGCGCCGGGACCGGCGGAAGCGGAGCAGCCAGCGCTTCGAGATTCTCGATCCCGCAGAGGCCGCAGGAGCTTTCGGCGACGCGGGTGCGGACCCTCTCGAGCAGCTTTGCGGTACTCAGGCCGGCGATCTGCGTGCGCACGATCCAACCGATTTCGGTTTCGCTCACGGCCGTGTCCAAGAGATCTCCGGCGCAGATCGCCAGACCTTCCGCCACTGCGAAGCCAAGGGCAAAATCCTCGAGGTCGGCAGGTGTGGCCATCATCACGGCGTAGGCGAGGCCATTGAACTCCAGCGCGACGGGGACCTCGGGCACCCATTGCCGCTCTGCGGAACGGCTCGATCCGTCGGCGAGGATTTCGACGATTCCCGCCATGCGTCAGCGAAGCGCCGCGCTCACGATGGCTTGTCCAGCGCGGCGAGGTCGGCGGGAGTATTGATGTTAGCGATCGGGTGCGGCAAGTCGACCGGCCGCGCGCCGATAGCGTCGGCGAAGGCGCGCATCGATCGCCGCCCGGACCCTTCCAGGATCGCTTCGATCACGCCGGCGGAACTGCGCGGCCAAAGCCCGACCACCGGCTGAACCGCAAGATATGCAGGCGCTGGAGTGAGCCGCGCCGGCAAGTCGTCGGGCAGGCCCACCGAGTCCAGTCCCATGCTCAGCACCGCTTCGTAGCCTTCATCGTGCGCCAGGTGGAGCGCCGCGGCGATCCCGCCAAGCGGGCCGGACCCCGGGCTTGGCCAGTCCGGCAAGGTGGGCGCGGGCGCCAGTTCCCGCCCGGCGACGACGACGTACTCGCACCAGCCGGACAGCTGATCGACCGCGCGAGCGAGTAGCGTTTGCCCGCCGATTTCGGCCAGGGCCTTGTCGCTGCCGAAGCGGCTGGACAGGCCGCCGGCGAGAACCACGCCGAGGATCATCGGGAAATCCCGCCGCACGATGCTTTGCGAGAACAACTCATTTGAGCCGCTCCGCGTGCCACGCCACGTGATCGGCCATGAACGTCGAGATGAAGTAGTACGAGTGCTCGTAGCCCTCTTGCAGGCGGATCGCCGCGTCGATCTCTGCCTCCGCGCAGGCCGTACGCCGCAGTTCCGGT
>JBQCFR010000192.1:0-3710 GCA_051958885.1 Tsuneonella sp. | reverse complement strand
GCCGCGGCGGCGGGGGGGGGCCCGGCCCGGCGCGGGCTCCATGGGCCGGTTTCGCTCTACGCCTTGCTGGGGGGGTGGCGGGGCGGCCGCAGGTTGTACTCCGCGGACGCCACGGGGGCCAAACCGGCGGCGGCCGCGTTCGCGCGCAGCGGCCCCGCTGCGCTGCTCGTCGGCCCCGAGGGCGGGTTCGACGATGCCGAGCGCGCGGCGATTCGCGCGCTCCCGCAGGCCGTGCCGATTTCGCTCGGTCCGCGCATCCTGCGCGGCGAGACCGCCGCGATCGCCGCGACCGCGCTGTGGATGGGGACGGCGGGCGACTGGTAATCCTCCCCACCGGGGGAGGGGGACCAACCGAAGGCTGGTGGAGGGGCGCCGCTTGTCCTCTGCGCGAGGGTGCCCCTCCACCACACTTCGTGTGGTCCCCCTCCCCGTTTCGGGGAGGAATTTGCTGGCGCGCGCGAAGTGCGTTTTCTAGTGCAACCGGGTGAGCACCCGCCAGACCTCAGACGCCGCCGATCCGGTCATCGAATCGCGCGAGCAGCTCGTCGCCCCCATGATCGCCGGCGAGAAGCCCAAGGCCGACTGGCGCATCGGCACCGAGCACGAAAAGCTCGTCTACAAGCGCGAGGACTTCCACGCGCCGGCCTATGAGGAGCCCTGCGGCATCCGCGATCTGCTGATGGCGCTGCGGGAATTCGGGTGGGAGCCGATCGAGGAAGGCGGCCAGGTGATCGCGATGCGCGGCTCCGACGGCACAGTCAGCCTCGAGCCGGCGGGCCAGCTGGAGCTGTCGGGCGCGCCGCTCGAAACGCTGCACCAGACCTGCGACGAGACCGGCCGCCACCTGCAGCAGGTCAAGGCGATCGGCGAGCGCTGCGGGGTCGGCTTCCTCGGGCTCGGCATGTGGCCCGACAAGACCCGCGCAGAGCTGCCGGTCATGCCCAAGGGCCGCTACGAAATCATGATGCGCCACATGCCGCGGGTCGGCAGCCTCGGGCTCGACATGATGCTGCGCACGTGCACGATCCAGACCAACCTCGACTATGCGAGCGAGGCGGACATGGCGCAGAAGTTCCGCACCAGCCTCGCGCTCCAGCCGCTCGCCACCGCGCTGTTCGCCAACTCGCCGTTCACCGAAGGCAAGCCCAACGGCTACCTCAGCTACCGCAGCCACATCTGGTCGGACACCGACCCGCAGCGCACCGGCATGCTGCCGTTCGTGTTCGAGGACGGCTTCGGCTACGAGCGCTACGCCGAGTACATGCTCGACGTGCCGATGTACTTCGTCTTCCGCGAGGGCCGGTACATCGATGCATCGGGCATGAGCTTCCGCGATTTCCTCGCCGGCAAGCTGCCCGCGCTGCCCGGCGAGCTGCCGCGGGAGAGCGACTGGGTCGACCACCTCTCCACCGCGTTTCCCGAGGTGCGCCTGAAGTCGTTCCTCGAGATGCGCGGCGCCGACGGCGGGCCGTGGAGCCGGATCTGCGCGTTGCCCGCGCTGTGGGTCGGGCTGCTCTACGACCAGGGCGCGCTCGACGCCGCGTGGGACCTCGTCAAGGACTGGACGATGGAAGAGCGCGAGGCGCTGCGCAATGCGGTGCCCAGGCTCGCGCTCGACGCGCCGATCCCCGGCGGCACGCTCAAGGACATCGCGCCTGAGGTGCTGGCGATCGCGCGCGCGGGGCTGAAGGCGCGAAACAAGCTCAGCACCAGCGGCGACAACGAGAGCGGATTCCTCGAGACGCTCGACGAGATCGTCGCCAGCGGCAAGGTGCCGGCGCAGCGCCTGCTCGACATGTATCACGGCGAGTGGAAGGGCGACGTGACCCGCGTCTACAAGTACAGTTTCTAGTAAGGGAGAGAGACCGATGATCCTGGTGGTCGGCACCGTGCGCGTGCCCGAAGAGGCGTTCGAGACGGCCAAGCACGCGATGGAGGCAATGCTCCGCGCGACGCGGCAGGAAGACGGCTGCATCCGCTACGCCTTCGCGCAGGACGTGCTCGACCGCGGGGTGATGCACGTGTCCGAAGCCTGGCGCGACCGCGACGCGCTGATGGCGCACGGCCGCACGCCGCATATGGCCGAGTGGCGCGAGGCGATCGGCAAGGTCGGCGCGAGCGAGCGCAACTTGCGGATTTACGAGACCGACGAGGGGCAGGCAATCTAGCTCGATCGATCGCCCTGGTCCTTCGAGACGCTCGGACTTCGTCCTCGCTCCTCCGGACGAACGGGGTTTGAGGAGTGTGCCTGTTTCCGTTCGTCCTGAGGAGCCGAAGCCGCATGGCTGAGGCGTCTCGAAGGACGCGGCGCAACGGAGGGACTCTCGCCCTACTCCGCGGGCTCCGCCGCAAGCGCGGGCCTGCGCCGCCGCAACCCCCGCGCTAAGCGCGTGAGCGGCGCGGTGACGAGGCCGTGCTCGGCCATCCACGCATGGTACGCGCGGTACCTGGCGTCCTCGGCGAGCAGGTGCGCTTCCTCGGTCTTGGCGCGCCAGAAGTAGATCGCGCTGACGCAGCCGAGGAACACCGTGTTACGCACCGCGGTGAGCGGATCGCCGGTTGAGACGAGGAACGGCAAAGTCGTCGCCCACCAGAACGCGTTCTTGGCGAGGTATGCCGGGTGCCGGGTGAAGCGGTACGGCCCATTGGTCAGCACGCCGCGATAGGTCAGGTTGGAGAAGCGGATGCCGAACGCCATCGTCGCCCAGGCGTAGATCGCCGTCAGCAGCGTGAGGCCCGCCATCCACGCCCACGCCAGCACCGGGTGCCACTGCAGCCAGTGGCCCCAGCCGGGCGTGTCGATCTCGTAGGCGAACACGCCGTTGCCGCCCATGAACGCGAACACGAACGGCGGGTAGCACATCAGCGCGGCGAGCCAGCCGGCCAAGAGCGGATTGCCGCTGCGGATGTGCGCGTCGAGCGGGCGCATCGTGAGCAGGTAGCCGACCGTGCCGATCTGCACGTCGATCACGAACAGGAACGCGAACAGCGCGCCGCCGAGCTGGACGGGGTCGCTTGCCAGCGCGGCGAAGTCGGCATTGACCACTTGCGCGAAGCCAGGCGGCAGGATGGAGATCATGAACGCGCCGAAGAACCCCTTGATCGCCCACGCGCGCCAGTGCTTCTTGACCTCCTCGAGGTCGCACCCCGCTCGCCCGAGCACTAGGGCGCCGAAGTGCCAGGCGTGGTCGCGCCGATCGCTCAGATAGCCGTCGAGCCACAGCACATAGGGAAGCGAGAGGACGATCAGCGGCACGACCGCCGCCCCAAGCACGTTCATCGCGAAGCGGTATTGCCCCTCCCAGTACCAACGGAAGAGGCAGTAGGCGGCGGCGAGCGTGAGCCAGGTTAGCCACAGCCCGGCCAGCTTCACCGTGGTATCGTCGATCGTCTCGGCGAGCGGGCGGCGGCGGGTCCAGTCGATCCCGGTCGAGGCGCGGCGGTGGACCTTGTCGACCAGCAGCGTCCAGGCGGTCATCGGGCCGGCGGTGAACAGCATCGTCGCGAGCGCGGCGTAGGCCCCGTCCATCCGCGCGCGCGGACCCGGGAGCGCGAGCGTGTCGGCGATCGCCGGCCAGTGGCGGCAGACCAGCAGCCAGAGGCACAAGCCGAATAGTCCCGCGAGGCCGACGCCGGGCGAAACGTCGCTAGGCGGCCGGCCGCGGCTATGCGGGTGCGCGCTCATTGCGCGCGCGGCATAGCCTGCGAAG
>JBQCFR010000191.1:0-23173 GCA_051958885.1 Tsuneonella sp. | reverse complement strand
CGCGCTCGCCGTCTCGGGGCGGGCGCGCGGCGATCGTCCGCGCGCCGCGGGCGACCACGTCCGCGCCATCCGCGGGATCGTCCTGCACGAACAGCGCCTCGCCATCGCCAAGCGCAAACGGCTCCGTCGCGCGCTCGAGGTCGGCGAGATCGGGCAAGCCGGCGAGCAGCGGGACTTGCGCGGCGAACGCGGCGAACGGCGGCACTTCGGCGTCTGCGACTCGCATCGCTCCCCTCCCCCTGCGCCCGCTGCCGGCATACGCTCCGCCGCGCCCGGCTGGAAGTGTCTGCCGCACTTGGCTAAAGCGGCAGCCGATGCAGCTCCACGTCGTCGCCCGCGGCAAGCTCGGCCGCTCGCCCGAGGCGGAGCTGGTGGCGCGCTACGCCAAGCGGATCGCCTGGCCCCTCAAGCTGACCGAGCTGCCCGAGACCGGCGGCAAGGTGGCCGAGCCGCCCACGCCCGCACGCACAGTGCTGCTCGACGAGCGGGGGCGGGCGCTCGCTTCCGAGGAGCTCGCCGACCTGCTTGGCCGCTGGCGCGACGAGGGCGTGCGCGAGGCGCGCTTCGTCCTCGGCGCGGCCGACGGGCATACCGACGCCGAGCGCGGGGCGGCGGACCTGCTGCTGGCGTTCGGCCCGGCGACCTGGCCGCACCTGCTCGCCCGCGCGATGCTGATGGAGCAGCTCTACCGCGCGACCAGCATCCTTGCCGGTCATCCCTACCATCGGGCAGGGTGACGCTGTGCGCCGGACTGTTCTTGCCGCCCTGATATTCACCGCCGCGGGGGTGCTGGCGCTGGGCGCGGCGCAGGCGCAGTTCACCGCCGGCTACAGCGATCCCGCGCGCACCCGTGCCGCCCTTGCGCAGGCGCAGGCGCAGAGCCGCGCTGCCTCGGCGCGCGCCGTCCGGCTCGAGGCCGCCGCGCGCGACGCCACGCAGGCGGCACAGAAGACCGCGCAAGCCGCCGCTGCGCTCGCCGCGCGCATCCAGCAGGCGGAGGCGGGGATCGCCGCGGGGCAGGCGCAGCTCGCGCTGGTGCGCGGCCAGCGCGCCGCGCTCGACCGGCGCCTGGCGATACGGCGCGGACCGCTGGTCCGCCTCACCGCCTCGCTGCAGAAGATGGCGCGCCGGCCGCTGGCGCTCGCGGCGCTGCGCCCGGGCAGCTTGCGCGACACGGTGTACTTGCGCGCGATGCTGGCCGCCACTTTGCCCGAGGTTCGCCAGCGCACCGCCGCGCTGCGGGCGGAGATCGCGCGCAGCCGGCAGCTCGAGATGGCGGCGCGCGCCGCGGTCACTGACCTCAACGCAAGCGAGACCGTGCTCGGCGAACGGCGCCAGCGGCTGGCGGCGCTCGAACCGCGCCAGCGGCTCGCCTCGCGCCAGGCAAGCGGCGCCGCTGCGCGCGAGGCCGAGCGCGCGCTCGCCCTCGCCGAGCAGGCGCGCGATCTCGATACGCTCGTCGCCCGGCTCGACGCCGCCGGATCGCTGCGCGAGACGCTCGCCGCGCTGCCGGGGCCGATAATGCGCCCGCCGCGGCCGGAGCGCTCGGAAGTGGTGGCAGGCGCGGCGCCATCCGCCTCGCCGCCCCCCCCGCGCCGTTTCGAACTGCCGGTGACAGGCCGCACGGTGACCGGGTTCGGCGAAGCCGGCGAAGGGGGCGTGCGCAGCAGCGGGATCGCGCTCGCGCCCGCCGATGGCGCGCAAGTCGTGGCGCCGGCCGCCGGGCGGGTGGCGTTCGCCGGCCCCTATCGCGGGTACGACCGGATCGTGATCATCGAGCACGACGGCGGCTTCACCAGCCTCGTGACCGGTCTCGCGCGCACCGACGTCAGCGTTGGCGACGAGCTCGTCGCCGGGGCGCCGCTGGGAGTTGCCGGTGCCGGCCGCCCGGTGATCACCTTCGAGCTGCGCCGCGCGGGTCAGCCGGTGAACCCCGTGCAGTTCGTTGGCTGACGCCCCGCTTTGTCCCTGTCCCGGCGACGCACACCCCCGCCGCTGCCCGGCAATCCTCATCTGGCATTAAGCCCGCTCGCGCGATAGAACCGCATCCGAAAGTGAGGCACTTGCCGATGAAGTTCGCCCCCCGCCTGGCCGGTCTGGCCCGTTCCGCCGCGCTGGTGACCGCGGTCGCGCTGATCCCCGCGACCACCGCGGGCCTTGCCCAGGTCGACAGCCGCGCGAGCCCCGAGTTCGCCAAGCTGTTCGCGGTCTACCAGCGCATCAAGGCGAGCTATGTCGAGCCGGTCGACGACGACAAGCTGATCCGCGGCGCGATCGACGGCATGCTCGCCAGTCTCGACCCCCATTCCGCTTATCTCGACGGCGGCGACCTTCAGCGGCTCGAGACGATGATCGACGGCAACTACACCGGCCTCGGCCTGTCGGTGGTCGAGGACGACGGCGCGGTGAAGATCATCTCGCCGTTCAAGGGCAGCCCGGCGGACAAGGCGGGGATCAAGGCCGGCGACTACATCACGCATCTCAACGGGAAGCTGATCTACGGCGGCAGCCTCGATGACGCAGTGGCGCAGATGCGAGGGCAGCCGGGCACCTCCATCCGGCTGACCATCTACCGGCCCGGCCGCGACGATCCGTTCGATGTCACGGTGACGCGCGGAGTGATCGAGCTCGAGCCGGTGACGCACGAGCTCAAGCCCGGGAACATCGGCTACATCTCGGTGAACGAGTTCTCGCGCGATGTCGGCGCCGACGTTTATTCGGCGTGGGAAGACCTCAAGAAGAAGGCCGCCGGCCCGATGAACGGGCTTGTGCTCGACTTGCGGCAGAACCCGGGCGGCTCACTCGACGAGGCGGTCGCACTCAGCGACCTGTTCCTCGACAAGGGGCAGATCGTTTCGCAGCGCGGCCGCGCCAAGGGCGAATCGATCAACTACGACGCCGAAAGCGTGTTCAAGGGCGACATGGCCGCAGGCGTGCCGGTGATCGTGCTGATCGACGGCGGCACCGCTTCGGCCAGCGAGATCGTCGCGGGGGCGCTGCAGGATCACCGCCGGGCGATGATCATGGGCGAACGCAGCTTCGGCAAGGGCAGCGTGCAGACGCTGCTGCCGCTGACCCGCGACAGCGCGCTCAAGCTCACCACGGCGCGCTACTACACGCCCTCGGGCCACTCGGTGCAGGAAGGCGGGATCGAGCCCGACATCGCTGTGCCGCAGCTCTCCGACCCCGATATGGCCAAGCGCGAGAAGTACCAGCTGCGCGAGTCCGACTTGCGCGGGCATCTCGTCAACGAGGCCGGGCTGAAGGACGAGGATCTCGAGAAGGACCGGAAGGAAGACCCGCGCTTCCAGCTTACCGCGCAGCAGCTCAAGGCCAAGGGGATCGAGGACTTCCAGCTCAGCTACGCGCTCGACACCCTGCGGCACACCACGCCGAACGCCATCGCCCGCCGCAACTGATGCCGGATCTGACACTGGCGCCCGCCGTCCGCCTGGCCCAGCGGCTCGCGCTCGGGGTGCCTGCGCTGCTGCTCGGCGGCGCCTACCTTGGGCAGTACGCGTTCGGGCTCTACCCGTGCGAGATGTGCTGGTGGCAGCGCTACGCGCATTTCGCCGCGGTCGCCCTCGCGCTGGTCTCGACAGTCACCCCGGGCAAGCGCGGGTGGATCGCGCTCGCGGGACTGGCGATCCTGATCGGCGGCCTGATCGGCGGCTACCACGCGGGCGTCGAGTACGGCTGGTGGGAAGGGTTCACCACCTGCACCTCCGAGGTCGAGCGGGGCGGCGATCCGCTCGCGGCGATCATGAACGCGCCGATGGTGCGCTGCGACGATGTCCAATGGAGCCTCTTCGGTGTTTCGCTCGCGGGGTGGAACTTCCTCATCTCGGTGCCGGTTGGTCTGGCGGTTCTCTTCCTGTCATCCCGCCGCGAGGTCCGTCCATGAACAAGTCCGACACCGACCGCATGATCCGCGTCGACCAGGCGGGGGAATTCGGCGCGACGCGCATCTACGCCGGCCAGCTCGCGGTGATGGGCGACCGCGCGCCCCACGCCGCCGAGATCGGCGCGATGGCCGAGCAGGAGAAGCGCCACCGCGCGCAGTTCGACGCGCTGATGGCGCGCCGCGGGGTGCGCCCCACGGCGCTGCAGCCGTTCTGGTCGGTCGCCGGCTACGCTCTCGGTGCGGCCACCGCGCTGCTCGGGCCAGAGGCGGCAATGGCTTGCACCGCCGCTGTCGAGGAGGAGATCGACCGGCATTACTCGGCGCAGCTCGACGAGCTCGAGAGAGACGGCGCCGATCCAGAGCTCAGCGGCCTGATCGACGAGTTCCGCGCCGACGAGCGCGAGCATCACGCGGCCGCGATCCGCGCGGGGGCCGAGCGCGCGCCCGCCTATCCGCTGCTGTCCGGCGCGATTCGGCTGGGCTGCCGCGCGGCGATTCGGCTGTCCGAACGGATTTGAGGAACTCTGGCGGCGCCTGACGCGCTTCACTATGTGTTCAGCGCCGTTCGGGCGGTGTTCGGCGCCTGATTGAAGGGTTCGAGACGAGGAGTGAGACGTATGATTGCGCGCCTATCGGGCCTCCCCCTCATCGCCGCGGCCATGCTCGCCGCGCCTGCGCTGGCGCAGAATGCTCCCGCCGCCTCCACGGACGAGAAGGTGAACATGGTCATCGTCTATGGCGACGATGCGTGCCCCCTGTCGAGCGGCAACGAGATCACCGTCTGCGCGCGCAAGGAGGAAAGCGAGCGCTACCGTATTCCTGAGTCGCTGCGCTTTAGCGACGATCCCAAGAACATCGCCTGGACCGAGCGCGTCGAGCGCTATGAAACCGTTGGCGCGTTCGGCACGATGTCATGCTCGCCCACCGGCGCCGGCGGTTTCACTGGCTGCACCCAGCAGCTCCTCGCTGCCGCTTACGCCGACAAGAAACAGGGCAGCGACGTGCGCTTCGGCCAGCTGATCCAGCAGGAGCGCGAGAAGCGCCTCTCGCCGATCGACGCCGATGCCGCCGCCGAGCAGGCACGCGTCGAGCAGATCGAGAAGCAGTACATGGAACGCCTCAAGAAGGAGAGCGAGCAGGCCACGCCCGGCGAGCAATCGACCACCCCGCCGCCGGCGGGCGACAGCGGCCGCGCCCCGCCGCCGCCGCAAGGATAGCGCGCCTTAATCTTTCGCGGCTAATGCGCCGGGCATGACGCTCCCGCGCAAGGTTCTCACCGTCTTCGGCACGCGGCCCGAGGCGATCAAGCTGTTTCCGCTGGTTCACGCGCTGGGCGCGGACGAGCGCTTTGTGTCGCGCGTGCTGGTGACGGGGCAGCATCGCGGCATGCTCGATCAGGTGCTGGAGATCGCCGGCGTCGCGCCCGATCACGACCTCGACCTGATGAGACCGAGCCAGAGCCTGGACGCACTTACGGCGGCGCTGCTGACCGGGATCGGACAAGTGCTCGACGCCGAGGAGCCCGACATCGTCGTCGTGCAGGGGGACACAGCGACGGCGATGTGCGGCGCACTCGCCGCTTACTACCGCAAGATCCCGGTCGCGCATGTCGAGGCAGGCCTCAGGAGCGGCAACATCCACCATCCGTGGCCTGAGGAGGTCAACCGCAAGATCGTCGGCGCGTTCGCTCGCTGGCACTTCGCGCCGACCGAAACCGCCGCCGCGGCGCTGCGCCGCGAGAACGTCGCCCCCGACACGATTCACGTCACCGGCAACACCGTGATCGATGCGCTCCACTGGGTCACCGCCCGGATCGCCGAGCAGCCCGCGCTGGCGCACGGCCTGGCGGAGCTCGAGCAACGCTTCGCGGGCAAGCGGATCATCGGCGTGACCAGCCACCGGCGCGAGAACCTCGGCGAGGGGATGGCCGGTATTGCCGAGGCCGTCCGCCGGCTCGCCGCGCGGCCCGACGTGGCGGTGATCTTCCCGGTCCACCTCAACCCCAATGTGCGCGCCGTCATGAACGACCGACTCGCCGGGCTCGACACCGTCGCGCTGATCGAACCGCTCGACTACCCGCACTTCGCGCGCCTGCTCGACATCGCCGCGCTGATGCTGACGGACAGCGGCGGCGTGCAGGAAGAAGCGCCCGCACTCGGCAAGCCGGTGCTTGTCATGCGCGAAACCACCGAGCGGCCGGAAGGCGTCGCGGCGGGCACCGCGCGGCTCGTCGGGACCGATCCCGACCACATCGTCGCCGAGGCCGTGAGGCTGCTCGACGATCCCGCCGCCTACGCTGCTATGGCGCGGGCCCACAATCCTTTCGGCGACGGGCATGCGACCCGCCGTATCGTGGAGGTCCTCGCCGGCTGAGCCGGGCATCGTTACCCCAATCTTTACTCCCTGCCGGCTAACCTTGCGCGCGAACCAATACGCAAGGTGGACATGCGCGGCGAAAGCAATCCGGAAGTGTGCGTCATCGGCCTCGGCTACATCGGGCTGCCGACGGCCGCGATCATCGCGCGCAGCAACTGCCGGGTGACCGGCATCGACGTATCGCAGGCCGTGGTCGACACGATCAACCGCGGCGAGATTCACATCGAGGAGGTCGATCTCGACGGCCTGGTTCAGGGCGTCGTCCAGCGCGGCATGCTGCGCGCGGCGACACAGATTCACCCCGCCGACGTGTTCGTGATCGCGGTGCCCACGCCCTTCGAGAAGGACGGCCGGCATACGCCCGACGTCAGCTACGTTCTCGCCGCCGCGACCAGCGTCGCCGCGGTGCTCAAGAGGGGCGACATCATCATCCTCGAATCGACGTCGCCGGTCGGCACCACCGAGGCGCTGCGCGACCGCATCGCGGCGCTGCGGCCCGACCTCAAGATGCCGGGCCTCACCGGCGACATTCCGGACGTCGCGATCGCCTATTGCCCCGAGCGCGTGCTGCCCGGTCGCATCCTCGAGGAGCTTACGCACAACGACCGTTCGATCGGCGGCATCACCCCGCGCTGCGCGCGCAAGGCATTGGCATTCTACAAGCTATTCGTGCGCGGGACCTGCGTCACCACCGACGCGCGCAGCGCCGAGATGACCAAGCTGGTCGAGAACGCCTACCGCGACGTCAACATCGCCTTTGCCAACGAACTGTCGATGATCGCCGACACGATGGGGCTCGACGTGTGGGAGGTGATCCGCCTCGCCAACCGCCACCCGCGAGTGAACATCCTCCAGCCCGGTCCCGGCGTCGGCGGCCACTGCATTGCGGTCGATCCGTGGTTCATCGTCCACGGCGCGCCCGAGAAGGCCAAGGTCATCCGCACCGCGCGCGAAGTGAACGACGCCAAGATGCACCACGTGCTCGCGCGGGCGACCGCGCTGATCGAGGCGCACCCCCACGTGCCGGTCGCCTGTCTCGGCCTCGCCTTCAAGGCCAACATCGACGACTTCCGCGAAAGCCCGGCGCGCTACGTCGCCGGCAATCTGGCGCGCCGCTTCGGCAAGCAGATCCGCATCGTCGAGCCCTATGCGCGCGCCTTGCCGATCGAGTTCACCGATACCGGCGCCACGCTCATCGACATCGACACCGCGCTCGAGACCTGCGGCGTCTTGATCGTGCTCGTCGATCACGACGTGTTCCGGGTGGTGCCGCACGAGGAGCGGAGCGGCGCGGTGGTCTACGATACCCGCGGGATTTGGCCCGATGCCGGGAAGCAACCAGCGCAGCCGAACCTGCGGCTGGCGAGTTAGACCCGGTAGTAGTCCCGGTACCAGGCGACGAACTGGCGAATCCCGTCGCGATAGTCGGTCTGGGGTAGGTAGCCGGTCAGGCGCTTGAGCAGGTCGGCATTGGCCCACGTCGCCGGTACGTCACCTTTCTGCATGTCCATGTAATTGCGCGCAGCCTTGCGTCCGCATTCCTCTTCGATGGCTTCGATGCAGTCGAGCAGGCGCACTTTGTCGCTGTTGCCGATGTTGACCACCCGGAAGGGCGCAACTGGAGAGAGGCTGTCGCCTTCGGGAATGGCGTCGCGGCTCTCCGGCCGCACTGGCGGCGTGTCGATCAGCAGCCGGATGCCGCGCACAAGGTCCGTGACATAGGTGAAGTCGCGGTACATCTCCCCGTGATTGTAGATGTCGATAGGCGTGCCATCGAGGATACCCTTGGTGAACTTGAACAACGCCATGTCCGGCCGGCCCCAGGGGCCGTACACCGTGAAAAAGCGGAACATGGTGGTCGGCAGGTTCCACAGGTGCGCATAGCTGTGCGCCATCGATTCGTTGGCCTTCTTCGTCGCGGCATACAGCGTCATTTGGGTCTCGACGCGCTCGAGTTCGTCGAACGGCATCTCTTCGTTGGCGCCATACACGCTGCTGGTCGATGCCATGAGCAGGTGATCGACGGCCAATTCCCGAGCACATTCCATGACGTTGAACGTGCCCACTATGTTGGCATCGATATACGCGCGTGGGTTCTCCAGGCTGTAGCGCACGCCGGCCTGCGCGGCGAGATGGACGATCACGTCCGGCTGTTCCTCGAGCATCAGCGTGCGAAGCCTATCGAAATCCTCCAGCATGCCGACATGCGCTGAGAAATGCTGATTCTGCAGCAGCATCTGATGACGCCGCTCCTTGATGCGCACGTCGTAATAGTCCGTCATCCCGTCGTAGCCGACCACCGCGAAGCCTTCATCAAGCAACAGGCGCGCCAGGTGGAAACCGATAAATCCGGCTGTGCCGGTGACGAAGACCTTGCGCATTGTCGCTCCTTGACTGTCAGTGCCGAGCGCACGTGGCAGCCCGCGAACGCTAAATCCAGCCCCCGGGCTAGCTGCCGCGGCGGGCGCGATCACTCGACCGTGTTCGACTCTATGATAGCCTCGGCCGCGGCGGGCGCCGTGATCGCATGACCTCGGGCGCCAAGCCCGCTAAAGCGATTGCCGCGGATGGTCGCACGAGTGGCTGGAAGCGCCCGCACGACACCTTGAGGCGACGCTTGCGCCGGGTCATCGAAGACGCAGCCGGTGACCGAGCAACCTTGCGCTCCGATGGTGATCACCGTGCCACCGAACTTGCTGAATGTTGCGTCCGTGACGGCACAGCCGGTGCCGGAGAGCGCCACCGCTCCGTCGCGTGTCTGCTCGAACGCGCCGCCGGAAATTGTGCAGTTAGGCGCGCGAAAGTTCGCCACCAAGCCGATCTGGGTGCCGACGGTGTCAATCAGGCGCACGGATCCTCCGGCAAGCCGGTGGACGTACACGAATGGAGATGCGCCGCTCGCGTTGAGGATGCGGGGACGAACGACATCAAGCCAACCTGCCGATTTGCTCGCGCCGATGTCGATGCAGCCGCGCACCGCCACCGTGCCATCGAAGACGCAGTCTTCGACCAGCCCGTCGCGGCCCTGCCAACTGATCGCACCGGCGGCATTGCCGCGAAACGTGCAGTTGCGCACTGTGATGCGGCGCGGTGTGTGTGCGCTTGCCACAAGCAGCCCAAAGCCGTCGTTCGCCTCGAACACGCAGCCGGTGAACGCGATATCCTCGATTGCGCCGTCTAGATCGGGCGGGTTGCTTTCGAGGTCGACCCCCGCCTGCGGCGCTGCTCCACTGGCGCCGGTGAAACGGCAATCTTCGAATCGGATCCCACGTCCCTGGATGATCGAAACACCTTGGCGGAACCCGCCGGCAAAGGTGCAACCCTTAAACAATCCATCGGAGGTGTGCATCCCGGCGTTCCGCGCGTCGCGAGCGGCGGCGGCAATATAGAGACAATCGGCCGGCGAGTTGGTGACAGAGACGCCTTGGAATGCAAAGCGGCTGCACGAGCGGACTTCGACGGCATGAGCTGCGGTGACGGCCGCAGCGCGCCGTTCCGGGTGCGCATCGATTGCAAGATCGCTGATCGTGAAGTCGCTGCACCCTACGAGCAGAAGGCACTGTTTGTCCGACGCCACAGGCATTGCGCTGCTCGCGGAAATGCGCCCTGGCCCAGCTATTGCGAAGTTCGATCGATTAACAAGCACGAGGCGAGCGGAGATCCGATACTCGCCCGCGAGCACCAGTCGGCTTCCGCGCACGCCCAGTGCGTCGAGCGCCTGTTGCAGGGCGCGCGTGTCGTCGCCGGAGCCTCCCGCCCCGTACCACTCGGGACGAATCTCGCCGCTGGTCAGACGCACCCAAGCGCCGCCGCCTGAGACCACGGGAATGACGATGGACTGGCCTTTCGCCAGAGAGAGGTTCGCTAGACCGGCAGGCACGTCTGGCCGAAAGGAAAAGAGGCCCTCGTGGCCGGGCTCGGCGAGCCACACGGTCGCGCCCGAACGCGCCGGCCGGCGCGAAAGCGCTGCTCGGCTGCGAAGAGCCGTTCGGTCGAACCCCCATGCAGCGTCCAGCGGAGCCACAATGGCGGAGGAAAGCCCGCCTACCAGGCTGGCCAGAACCGTACGCCGGGGCAGCGCTTGGCCGATGCCTCGCGTCGAATCGCAACCTGTCTGCGTGCGCTCGGTGATTGGTGTCATCTTCCTTGAGGGCGAGATACTTCTCTCCGTTCCTGCAGACCAGCCAGCGACCGCCGCACCCGATTCAATCCCGCCCGGCAGCTCTGCGTTCGGAGTTCGATTGATATCGCGGAAATCGTCTTACACCCTCAAGCCTTGTGGGCGAGCTCGGTGAACCGCTGCAAAATTATCTGGTCGGACGAACATTCCGCCAAGCATTCCAGGCATTCGCGACGGGCTGACTTCAGCTTCGCAGGACTAGCTAGCCACGCTTCCAGGTGCGCCGCAAGCTCATTCGACGCTCTCGCGTCGACAGCATAATCGTCTTTCGCTGGCAAGTATCCACGGGTGCCAGAATGGATGTCGACTATTGCGGCGCACCCGCTCCAAACGGCCTCGATCGGCGAAACGGCCGCCGGTTCATTGAGCGATGGCAGCACGAAGATATGGTGACCGGCGTATTCCGCCAGCATGTCCTCGCTCGCGAGATTGGCCTTGAACTGCGTGCGGCTGGCCAACCCCAGCCTGCCCGCCGTCTCTTCGAGATCGCGCCGGAACTCGATGTCCGAAGCGTCGCTTTCCTCGCCGCAAAACGTGAGTTCGAAATCGTACCGTTCCGCTAAGGGTCCCAGTGCCGCCAGCAGCACCGCGTGCCCTTTGCGCGGCCGATATTTTCCCACCATCATGATTCGCGGAACGACAGGCTCGCTACCCTGGCGCCGGCGCGCCTCCTCGATCATGTTATCCGATGGATTGCGCGCGCCGAAGGGTATGGTGCGTGCGGAGCCGAAGTTACGCGGTTCTGCGCCCGCAGGGCGCCTGGCGGTGAAGTGCGGGACCCCACACAGCTCGAACGCCGCGCGCCGCAGCCACGTCCCGCTCCACGGCCGCGGATTGGCTAAGTCCTGATCGTAGATCACCAGCTTGCGGCCGTGGAGCAGCGCCGCGATTGCGGCAACGCGGCAGGCCCAACGGGACACTCCCCGCACGATCACTACGTCGGGAGCAAGCCTGCGCAACGTTCGCGCGTAGGATGCTATGGACGGCGCGGCATAGAAGTCCGGATCGGCCTTGCGAGGCAATACCTTCTTCGCCAGCCCCGCCATGCGCGATCGCTCGAGCACCACTGGCTGCACGGTGCTATGGTCTTCGGTGGGGCCCACGCGGACGGCGTGGATCGTCACGCGATGGCCCGCCTGTTGCAGGATGCGTACCCACGGAAGAGCATTCGTGTGGAAACGCGGCAGGACGAACAGGAAGTGCGCCATACTTCAGGCCGTGGCGCGCCGCGCAAGCAGCCCTTTGGGACCAAGCACGGCCAGATATTGCGCGAGATAGCTGCCGCAAAGCGACGCAAGGAGGATGAGGGCAATGTCGAGCGAGGTGACCGTCGCCCGACACAGATAGACCAGCGTGATGAACCCACCGATGGCGAGCGCCTGAATCCCGGTCAGCGCGACGGTTGCGTTACGCGCTTGGAAGGCCGGATTGAACAAGATCGCGGCGACCTGCAGCGCCTCTACGAAAAACAGCACGCCGAGAATTGGCGCCGCACCGATGAATTCTCTATCGAGAATGACACCCACGAGCGGACGCGCGAGCAGCGCAGCGATAGCCGCCAAGCACAGCGAAGATGCCAGCAACATCAAGACCACTCGCCTGAGGCGCTGTATTTTCTCGGGCGCTACGACAGGGCTGCGGAGCGCTCGTATGACATCGCTGAAAATCACCTGGTTGGTCAGGTCGGCCGCCTTGGTGAGCGGCGCAGTACACTTGATTGCAGCCGCAAAGAGACCAGCGGCGACGCTTCCCAGCACTCCCGACACCATCAGCAGCGCGATATTCTTTCGGTTCGTGATCAATGCGCCCAGCACGCTCACTACAAGGCTCATGCGCGCAATCCGCCCAAGCGAGAGGTCTTGCTGCGAGCCACCGACATGCTCGGCGGGAAGTTTCGTCAGACGCCTGAACAGCTGGCCTAACAATAGCAGAGGGTAAACCATCCCGATCGCGGTGAAGGCGTATATGTAAGCGGGAAGATCCGCTTCGAAGTACCACAGCGCAGCCGACGCCGCGACGACAACAATGGAGTTCCAGAACTGGTTCCAGGCAAGGACCTGGAATCGGTCGATCAGGCGAAAGTATCCCTTGGGAGTGCCTGCCATGCCCGCCAACAGGGTCGTGGAGTACACGATAGCCAGCCACCGCGCCTCATGCGGCACCCCGGTTAGCGGCGAGAACGCGAGAATCCCGCCAACTGCGAGCGCGAATGCCGCTACAGCGGCCATCAGATCGAGCAGCATTGTCCGCATGCAGATTCGCCGCAGATCCGCGCCTTCCTCCGCGCCCAAGCGGCAGACCGCTTGCCATGACTCCATCGTGCATATGGCGGAGATCAGCGCGACGTAGCTCTGAATGACCGCGAACAGGCCGAATTGTGCGCTGCCGAGGCCGCGGGTGTTGAACCCCAGTGCGACGACCGAAGATACGATGACAGCCGCATTCGCCGAGGCCGCAATCGACAAATTGGCCAAGCGTTTCCGGTGCGTTGTCACAAATCCGCGCGTCGCGCCGGCTATAGTCGGGAGGATGCGCATGGGTGGAAGATCGACGCCAGCAGAAGAAGACCGCGGACCGCGCGTTACCGCCCGGCGTCTCCGGTGACTACCAAAACATTCCTTGCGCACCGCCCGTTGCCGGGTTGCTCGTGGGGGTAACCGGGGATAGTGCGATACCCTCCACGAGTGAGCCGTGGGACTGTGATCGCGTCATGATTCCCAATACTGCACCGCCTTTGGAGAGCGAGGCTGTTCGTCCGCCGCTGAGATTCGCGCCCGGCCCCGGGGTGATTGCTGTCGCCTCGATCCTGTGGGGATATCTGTTCGTCGCCGCCGCGATGTCCATTCGCCCGCTCGAACAATGGGAGGACCTCTTCGGCTACGTCCGCCGCTTCTCGATCGACCCTTACAGCGGCATGACTATCCCGCAGTCAGTGATTGACTATCCTCTTGCAGAATACGGGTGGCAACTGCTGATCCGGTTCTTCTTCTACCAGGGCACGAATTTCGAAACAGCGTTCTTCATCATGAGCGTGGCGGCGGTTGCGGCCGTGACCTATGTGGCGCTCAAGCGGACGCGAAATCCGTTCGTTCTGGTCATATTCATCAATCCGGCGATGCTGGATTTCTTCATTTCGCAAGGCCGTTCGGCGCTCGCTTTCGCCATTATGCTGCTGTTCTATTTCCGCAGTTTGCCGGTCGCCATCGCGGGTATAGCTCTCGCGGCGACGATCCATACCTCAATGGGCTTGATGCTCGTGCCGTTGGCGATCGAGTTGGTGCGTCGACGAACATTCGGCGATCGTGAGGACAGCGCCGGTAGCCATTTCTGGCCGCTCGTCGCTGTTGGGGCCGCCGTATTGCTGGCCATCTTCCAGATTTTCCTCCTGGATTTTGTCGGTGACCGCCGGTCAGATTACGCGGTCGACAATCTTGGTGGCGGTATTCTGTTCGCCCTCGGCTGGACGCTGGTCGGCGTCATATTTTACATCTGCAACGGCAGCCGTTCGCGGTTGGAGGGAATCGCGGCGATGTTCTTCGTGGCCCTGTTCGCCAGCTCAAGCGCGCTCAATCTCTACTCCCACCGGTACATCGCTTACTTCCTCCCGTTCATGGCCTTGGCAATCGGCAGCGCCGATACGCCCAAGGAAAGGCGAATCCTCTTTCTGGCGGCCTACGCCCTGTTCAGCATCGTTTACTTCGCCTACTGGCTCTAAGGTATCACCGAAGTCCATCATGATCGCGCGTGAGGTTTCTACCGGGCCGACTGCGATCATTGCGACCGCGGCGGTGGCTGGCGAACGCTGCGTGATAGCCGCCGGCTTGCTTGTTGCCGCACACCGCCCTCTCCATGGCGTTCCGGCGACGGGGCAGGATCCCCGACAAGGAGTTCGCCGCGCGATCAGCCTCGGAGCGCCGAAAAGGTCGCGATGAAGACGCTCATCATCCTCCCGAGCGCAACCGTCGGCGGGGCGGAGCGGATTGCATTCGGACTTGCCGAATATCTGCTCACACGCGGAGACCAAGTGATCGTCTTCGCGATGACGCGGGGGCCGGGCAAATTCTGGCCTGCCCTGAGCCATTATCCCGGGTTCACGCTTCACGCGCCTCCAGCGCGATCGGCGAAGACCGCGCTCTTGCGGCTCCCATGCGATCTTCTTCGATTGCGCAAGTATGGGCCCTTCGATCTGCTCTATAGCAGCCATGTGCGTACAAACGCGCTCGCCGCGATGCTCGTCGCGCTCGGAGTGGTGCGCTCGCGCTTCGTCGTCGCGCGCGAATCGACGCGGATCTTCGAGCGCTTCAAAGGCCTGAAACTGCTGACCTATCGTCTTTGCTATGCTCTCTACGGGCGTATCGATCTGCTTATCCTGCAGACCGAGGACATGAAGCGCTCACTTCTCGCGCATGTCCGCCTGGCTCGGCGCACGTGCGCTGTAGTGATTCCGAACCCAGTCGACCTCGAGGCGATCGAACGCCAGTGCCTCGATGCACGCCGCACGCGAGTTACCGCTCCTGCAAGCGAGAACTTCGAAATCGTGTTCTGTGGGCGACTGATCCCCGTGAAGCGCGTCTCGCTCCTGCTGCGCGCAATGGCGCACATCCACGCGCAATGGCATCTGACCATCCTCGGTGACGGACCGCTTCGTGAGCAGCTTGAGGATGAAAGCCGTCGGCTCGGAGTGTCGAACCGGGTGACGTTCCACGGCAGCGTCGACAACCCGTTCGCGCACTTCGCTGGCGCCGATCTCGGGGTGCTTGTGTCCGAAGTCGAGGGGTTTCCCAATGTCCTGCTGGAGATGATGGCGAGCGGTACGAAGACGCTCGTCGCTACTCCCTGCACCGCAGCGATTGCCGAATTGCCCGGCGTCACGATCCTCACCGAACCGACCAGCGAGGCGTTGGCGGAGACCATCTCAGAGGCGATCGAACAGCGGCGCGACCTTTCAGCCCTCTATCGCCGCTATATCGAAGACCGTCGCACGATACACTCGTTCGCCGGCGCTCTCTTTGGCCATTTGCATGGCAAACAGGGACCCGATCACAGGCTCCAATAGAGGAGTCGATCGGGGATTGCTGCCGGATCGAGCACCGACTTCACGTCGATCAGGATTCCGCCATCGGCCACCATCTCGGATAGTGCGGCGGCGCGCGACAGGTACTCGGCATGGTTCACTGCCAAGATCAGGCCATCCAGATCGTGAAACGCAGCCAACTCACTCAGTTCGAGGCCATATTCGTGGCTTGCTTCGTCAGGCGCTGCGAGCGGATCGTGAATCAGCGGCCCGATGCCGAATTCGCGCAATTCGGCGACGATGTCGGGCACCTTCGAATTGCGGAGATCGGGCACATCTTCCTTGAAGGTCAGGCCCAGTACGCCGACCTTCGCGCCGGCGATGTCCTTGCGGCTCCGCGCCAGCAACTTCACCAGCTTGGCCGCAACGGTGGCGCCCATTGAATCGTTTATCCGACGCCCGGCGAGGATAACCTCCGGTCGATAGCCGAGGCGCTCGGCGGCCGCTGTGAGGTAGTAGGGGTCGACACCGATGCAGTGGCCGCCGACCAGCCCGGGCGTGAACGGCAGGAAGTTCCACTTCGTGCCGGCGGCCGCCAGCACGTCCTTCGTGCGAATATCCATGCGGTCGAAGATCAGCGCGATCTCGTTCATCAGCGCGATGTTGAGGTCGCGCTGCGTGTTCTCGATCACCTTGGCGGCCTCGGCGACCTTGATGGAGGGCGCGACATGCAGTCCCGCTTCGACGATTGCACCGTAGACGGCCTTTACCCGCTCGAGCGCTTGCGGGTTCTCCGCGGAGACGATCTTGGTGATCGTTTCCAACCGGCGGACCTTGTCGCCCGGGTTAATACGCTCTGGACTGTAGCCCAGGAAAAAATCCTGACCGCGCTTGAGCCCTGAAAGCTCTTCCAGCAGCGGTCCGCAGATATCGTCGGTGACACCCGGATAGACGGTCGACTCGAATACCACCACCGCACCTTTCGCGAGGTGCGGCGCGAGCAGGCGGCAGCTCGACCGGATCGGCTCGAGGTCTGGGCGCCGCTCGTCGTCGATTGGCGTCGGCACGGTGACGATCACGAAGCTGCGGCCGGCGAGAGACGCCGCATCGTCGGTGATCGTGAGACCGGAAGCGGCCAGGCGCGCATCGTCGATCTCGCCTGTCCAGTCGCGTCCTTCCCGCAGGGAGCTCACTCGCCGCTGCGAGATGTCGAAGCCGCGCACATCGCCGAATTTTTCCGCGAGCGCGACCGCCACCGGGAGGCCCACATATCCCAGGCCGATGACGGCGATTGTCTCTTCCATGCCTTTTCGCTCCATCATGTCGCTCACAGTCCCAGATGCGTCATGAGCATCCGGTTGACCTTGTCGACCGCATATTTCTCTTCGCAAAACTGGCGTGCCGCGGCGCCCATTCTCGCGCGCATGGCTGCATCGTCGGCCAGCCGCTCCATGGCATCGGCAAGCCCCGCGGCATCTCGGACCGGCACAAGCAGACCGGTCTTCCCGTGAATCACGCTATCACGGCAACCCGGTACGTCGGTGGCGATCGTCGGCCGCGCCATCGCTGCTGCTTCGAGCACCGTGCGCGGCGTGCCTTCGCGGTAGGAGGGCAGCACGTAAACGCTTGCCCGCGCCATTGCGGCAGGAACATCATCGATCCAGCCGAGATACTCGATGCCCGCCTTCCGCCACCCGGCGAGTTCGCCCGGATCGATGCGGTCGGGAGTGTCGTCGAGATTGCCGGCGAGGAGAAAGCGGCAATCATTCCGCCGCGCCGACAAGGCGATAGCGGCAGCGGCATATTCGCGCACTCCTTTGCTGACCAGCAGCCGCGCCGCCATCAGGAACACCGGCGCGCTCGGAAGCGGAACAGGCGTGAACCGTTGCGTATCCACGCCTGACCCATTGACGAGCCGGGCCTTTCTCGGCTCCGCCAGGCAACCTGCGGCGATGAAATCGTCTCGATCGTCCGCGTTCTGGAAAATCACGACGCGGTTAGCTGCGGTCGCCCGGCGGTAAAGCATTCGCGAGAGCCACGACACGAGCCGCCTTTTGGCCGTATCGCGCTGTACGAACGTATAGCCCAGCCCGGTCACCATCGACGCGCTGGGGGCGTGCGCGGCGTCTGCCGCGAGGCTGCCCCAGATGTTCGGCTTGATCGTATAGCCCAGCACGAGATCCGGACGGATCTGGCTGATCAAGGCACGCAACGACCGATAATATCGCAGATCGGCGAGGACATTGAGGCTCGCGCGTTGCAACGGAACTTCATGGAGAACGGCGCCCAGCAACTCGACGGTACGCCGCACTTGCGCGGACACGCCGGGTACGCTCACGTGCACCTCGTGCCCCGCGGCGATTAGCGCGCGCACCAACGGCCCGCGGAAGTTTACCACGGACGGCGCGAACGAGCCGTTGATGAGTATGCGCTTGGGCATGTCGGAAATGGGGGGTCGGAATTCGCATTTGAGCCGGGGACGCTGCGCCCTATACGGTCAGTGCTTCGAAACACAACCCGCGCAACGAGCGGGTGACTTAGGGCCGAGAGCCGGAAAAATCATGCAATCTCAAATGCCTTCGTGGCCTGCATTCACAGACGAGGAAGCGGAGGCCGCTCGGGCCGTGATTGCATCCAACAGAGTCAATTACTGGACTGGTGACACGGGCCGCGCCTTCGAGCGGGATTTTGCCGAATGGGCCGGCACCAGGCATGCAATCGCGCTGGCGAACGGGACGCTGGCGCTCGATCTCGCCCTGCAGGCGCTGGGGATCGGCCCGGGCGACGAGGTGATCGTCACTCCGCGGACATTCATCGCTTCGGTCTCCAGCGTGGTCAACGCCGGTGCCACCCCCGTGTTCGCGGATGTCGACCGCGATAGCGGCAATATCTCTCCGGCCACCATTGCCGAAGTGCTGAGCGAGCGCACCCGCGCGATTGTGCCGGTCCATCTCGGGGGATGGCCCTGCGACATGGAGGGTATCATGGCGCTCGCTCGTCCGCGCGGGATAGCGGTCATCGAAGACTGCGCGCAGGCGCATGGCGCGAAGGTCGGCGGGCGCAGCGTCGGCTCGATCGGCGACGTGGGGGCATGGTCGTTCTGCCAGGACAAGATCATGACGACGGGCGGCGAGGGAGGGATGGTCACCACCGACAGCGAGTCCTTGTGGCGCGCGATGTGGTCCTTCAAGGACCATGGCAAGGACTGGGACGCGGTCTACAACCGCGATCACCCGCCGGGCTTCCGCTTCGTGCATGAGAGCTTCGGAACGAACTGGCGGATGCTGGAGGTGCAGGCTGCGATCGGCCGCATTCAGATTGGCCGAATGGCTGACTGGACTCGCAGGCGGACCGAAAACGCGCTGACGATTGCCGAGGCACTAAAACGTCATCCCGCAGCGATCCGCGTGCCCCTGCCGCGTGGCGGCTTCACGCACGCATTCTACCGCTTGTACGCTTATGTGAATCCCGCTGCGCTCGCTCCGGGCTGGGATCGTGACCGGATAGTCGAGGAGCTGATCGGCCTGGGGTTGCCGGTCATGCACGGCACGTGTTCGGAGGTCTACCTCGAGAAGGCCTTCGATGGCACACCCTGGCGCCCCGCTGAACGATTGCCGATCGCCCGCGAACTCGGCGAGACAAGCGTGTGCTTTCTGGTGCATCCGACGCTCACTTCCGACGATGTCGCTCGCATCGCCGAAGGGGTCGACGTGGTTCTCGCCCGAGCGACTTGACGAACTGGCGAGTACCTTGTCTGCGCCGGGCACATTGGACGGATCAGGATAGGCTCTCAGATGCGGTTAGCAATTTTCGGTGCCGGTGGCTTCGGGCGCGAGCTCATTGGTGCTGCCCGGCATTCCGCTGCGCTTCTCGATGCATCGGCAGAAGTGGTGTTCATCGACGATGCCCCGCCGGGGGACATGCTCGGGCTCGCCGCCTTGCGCTTGGCTGAGATGCAGCCGGGCGATCGCTTCTGCATCGCGGTGGGTGACGGAAGGGTTCGCGAGACGATCGAACAACGATGCCTCGATCACGGATTGCTGTCCGCCTCCGTTGTCGATGCGACCGCTGCCATTGGGCCAGGTGTCACGATCGACGAAGGCTCGGTGCTGTGCGCGAACACGATACTCACTGCATCAGTCAGCATCGGCAGGCAATTTCAGTGCAACATCTTCAGCTACGTGGCGCACGACTGCGTGATTGGCGACTATGTGACCTTCGCGCCGCGGGTTAACTGCAACGGAAACGTGCACATCGGGAACTATGCCTACATCGGAACGGGCGCGACCATTCGGCAAGGCATTCCTGGCAGGCCGGTCACCATCGGCGAAGGCGCGGTGATCGGGATGGGAGCAGTCGTCACCAAGGATGTGCCCCCCGGCGTGACAGTGGTGGGGAATCCCGCTCGGCCGATGGCGTAGCCTCTCCTCTCACAAGCTGGCTGCGTGAGAAGCCCGCAGCTACCCATTGTTCGGCGATCCGGTGAAGCGCCCCATCGTCGCCTCCCCTGGGGCGGATATGCCCGACCTGTCGAACACCTTGAGCACCGTCTGCAGCAAGATCTTCAGGTCCAGCCAGAAGCTGCGGTGGTCGACATACCATACGTCAAGTGCGAACTTGTCATCCCAGCTTAGTGCATTGCGGCCGTTGATCTGCGCCCATCCGGTGACCCCGGGGCGCACGTCGTGCCGCCGTGCTTGTTCGGGCGAATAGAGCGGCAGGTACTCGACCATGAGCGGTCGCGGTCCGACGAGACTCATATCGCCTTTGGCGACGTTCCAAAGTTCAGGCAGCTCGTCGAGACTCGTGCTGCGCAGGAAGCGCCCGAATGGTGTCAGTCGTTCGGCGTCCGGCCGCAGCTCGCCGTCCGGTCCCCGCGCATCGGTCATCGTCCGGAACTTGACCATTCTAAAGAGCTTGCCGTGGAGCCCCGGGCGATACTGGCGAAACAGGACGGGCGCGCCCAGCAGCATGCGCACTAGCAGCGCGATGACCGCGATCGTCGGCACCAGCACGGGAAGCGCCACGACAACCACCCCAACATCGAATAGCCGTTTCATTGCGCGGCTGCGCGGAGACGGACGTAGTCGAGCAGAATCGTGTGTTCCTGACGATCCGACCACGGATTAGCGTGCAGTTCCAACCAATAGAATTTGCAATCCGCCGACGGGCGAACGACCGAGACCGAAGTCTTCGCCTGGTTTAGCGGAATCGTAGGGCTCTCGGCCGACTTGCCTGGCTCGGCGCAGCGGAATTGGGCATACACCATGCCGCTATCGGCAGGGTTCCAATCCCTCACCCCGATCTCCACCTGATACTGCATCGCGGTCAGCGCTACCGCCTGGCGGGCGGCCAGACCGCTGCCGTCGCTGAAAGTGCCGATCTGCAGGACACTCGATTTCGGGCGTATGTCGGCTGAAAGGGTGCTGTCGAAGAACGTGCGCCAATCGAATGGCTCGAATTTTGGCGCTTCGTTGAAGTTGGCGTTGTATAGCAGTTCGCCCGCGGGACGCCGGGGCTTTACCACTACATCGAACACGGCTTGCGCGGCGCCGAACTCGCCGGCGCGAGTCAGCGCGCGCAACAGAGCCGCGTCACGCTGGACATCGCCGGTTTGCCCTTCGCGCGCCAACGCCACGCGGATTGTGGCGAGATTCCGCAGCGCGGCGGGGTGCTGCGGCGCTTCATCCCAGAACGCGTCCGCCCAAGGGGGCGAGGGACGCAGGAGCCTTATGGTGGGCTGGACAAGGACCGGGTTGGCAAGGGCGTCGATCATCACCGGAAGCAGCCGTGTTTGCGCAAGGTCGCTCGTCCGCAATGCATGATCATAGATCTCGAATGCGGATTCGAGATTGCCCTGTTTGCCGTAGTCCGCGATCAGCCAGCCATTAACCGCAAGATCGCGCCGCGTGAGCCGTTCGGCGTCGCGCATGTACACGCGGGCCTTCCCGGAGTTGCCGTCTGCGGATGCGATCAGGCCCAGGTTGCGCAGACCGCCCACGAACAGTGGTTCATGAGCAATCGCGCTTCGCGACAAGCGAAGCACCTTGGCGCGCTCCGCGCGGTCGAGCTTGGGTTCTCCGCCGGCGCCATCGCTCATGTGCATTGCCAGAATCAGCGCCGCGTATTGGGCTTCTCCCACGCCGTTGTTCACCGGCAGCAAAGCAGAGACCATCGGACCATGGAACTCTGTCGCTCGGCTCAGCGCAAACATGGCCGAAGCGACCGCCAGAGCGGCGGACGCAATGGCGATCGAGATGGTGCGGAACCGCGGCATCGGGTCCTTATGCCGCGTCGGCGACGGTTCGGCCGCCGTCTCCGTAGCCGTAACCGTAGCCGTACCCGTAGCCATACCCGTACGCGGAATTGCGTTCGTCGAGCTTGGTTACGAGCGCGCCCAGCATGTGCGCGTTGGCAGCGTACATGCGCTTCAGGGAAGCCTGTATCTGGCGCATCCGGTGCTTGTTGGCTTCGACGGTCAGGATGACGCCCTCGACCGTGGAACTGATGAGCGGTGCGTCCGCCAAGCCCAGGATCGGCGGGCTATCGATGACGACGTGATCGAACCTTTCCCCGAGCCGGGTCACGAGTTCCAGCATCCGGCCCGAACTCAGCAATTCGGCTGCATTGGGCGGTGTGGGTCCGGTGTCGAGAAATGAGAGATTGGGAAACCGCGTGGTGCGCAGCATGGGGTCGATGTCTTCGACGCCCGCCAGGTAGTTGGTCAGCCCATCGACGTGCTCGACCTCCAGCATCCTGGCGATCGAAGGGTTGCGCATGTCCGCATCCACCAGGACGACGGAATTGCCTGCCCGTCCGATCGTTTGAGCGAGCGCGAGTGCAGAGATGCTCTTGCCCTCGTTCGGGGCGGTGCTGGTGATCATGAACGAGCGCGGCACGCCGTGATCGGTCAGGAACGACAGATTCGTCTTGGCCGAGAGATAGGCCTCTGCACTGATCGACTTGCGGTCATCGAGGCTGCCGATGATGTCCTCGTCCTTCAGCCGCGGCACCGACCCAAGCAGTGGCAGCCCGAGCAGACGGTCGACATCCTGCGGATCCTTGAGGCTCTGGTCCATGTTCTCAAGCAGCATCACCAGTGCAGCCGACAGCCCCAGCCCTAGCAGGAGCGCGAGTGCCAAATTCAATGCCAGGCTAGGACGCGACGGAGAATTCGGCGCATCCGCTCTGTCGACGATGGCAATGTTGTTTGCGCCGACCCCGGCGACGCCGATCTCCTTGTAGCGTTGCAGGAGCGCGTCGTAGAGTTGGCGGTTGGTGTCGACCTCCCGCTGATAGATTGCGTACTGGATCGAATCGCGGCGCTCTCCGATCAGTTCATTCTTCAGGGTGTTCACCTTGGCCCGCAGTTCGTTCTCCCGATTGAGCGCTTGCCGGTAATCGGTTGCGCGCCCGGCGCGGCTTCGGCCCTCTTCCCGTCGGATCGCGGCGGAGAGCGAGTCGATCTGCGATTTGAGAGCCTTTGCATCGGGGTATCCGGGTTCGAACTGGCTCAGAAGCTTCTCGTATTGCGCTTGCAGGAGCGCGCGTTGCTGCAGCAGCCCGTTCACAGTCGGATTGGCGAGATCGCTTTGACTGACCGTATTCGCGCCCCCCACCTGGCTCTCCGCCTGGATCCGCGCGGTCGTTGCGTCGGCCAGAGCTGAATTCAAGGCCTCGAGATCGGCTGCCGCCAGGG
>JBQCFR010000190.1:0-3835 GCA_051958885.1 Tsuneonella sp. | reverse complement strand
CGCTCAATGCAATGAGCGCGCCCGCACCACAGACGAGCATCGCGCGCTTGATGGCGGCGGAGCCGCCGTTCGCGATGCCGGTCATTCAGATCAGCCCCGTTCGCCGCTGGTGTAGCCGGTGGGGGTGGTCTGCATCGTCGGCGCGCCCGGGTAGTACTGCCCTTCGCGGACATACCCATCGACGCAGCCGTCGTTGTTGGCATCGGCCCACACCGCGCCGCCGAGCCCGCCGACCGCGGCGCCGATCGCCGCGCCTTCGAGCACGCTGAGGCCGCCGGTGAGCGCGCCCGCGACCGCGCCGACCGCGGCGCCCGCGGCGCCGGTCTTGAGCGCGGTGCCACCCACGCTGCGGCAATCCTTGGCCGGGACATAACCGGCGGGAGCGCCGGGGTAGTACTGGCCGTTGTAGACATAGCCGTCGGCCTGGCCGTCGTGGTTCTGGTCGGCCCAGACGGCGCCGGCGAGACCGCCGACCGCCGCACCGATGGCAGCGCCGGTCAGCAGGTTACCGCCCGCCAGCGCGGCGACGCCCGCACCGCCCGCCGCGCCGATGGCCGCGCCGGTGCCGGCGCTGGCAAGCGTGTGGTCGGTGCCGTAAGTGGAGGCGCATGCGCCAAGGGGCAGCGAGAGCGCTGCCAATAAAACTAGCGACTTTTTCATCCTCAGTCCCTTCGTTCTGGGACAGCCAGAAGGGCTGCCGTGCGTTGTCGCCCCTCTCCCTGGGCATCTGAACGACGCCGGCCAATTTCCGTTCCGCCTGCCGGCTCAGGCGGGCTCCTTGCGCCGCTCCCTGGCCGCCTTGCGGGCGATGCCGCTCAGTCCCTTGGTGAGCTGGAACAGGCCATTCAGCCGGCTCTGCGGATCGCCCCACGCGCGGCTCAGCACCAGCTTCATGTCGGGGCGCAGCTTGGCGTCCTGGCCCACGCGTTCGACCCACGCGATGAGGCCGGCGGGATCGGGGAAGTCGTCGTTGTGGAAAGTCACCAGCGTGCCGCGCGCGCCGACGTCAATCTTGGCGATGTTGGCCAGGATCGCCTGGTGCTTGATCTCGATCAGCTTGACGAGATTGGCAGTCGGCTGCGGCAGCGGGCCGAAGCGGTCGATCATCTCGGCGGCGAGGGCTTCGATCTCGGCGCTGTCGCGCGCGTCGTTGAGGCGGCGGTAGAGCGCCATGCGGACGGTGAGGTCAGGCACGTAGTCTTCGGGGATCATGATCGGCGCATCGACCGTTATCTGCGGGGACGGGCCAACCTCGCGCTCGAGACCGCTGTCGCCCGCCTTGGCGGCGAGGATCGCGTCCTCGAGCATCGACTGGTAAAGCTCGAAGCCGACCTCGCGGATATGGCCCGACTGCTCGTCGCCCAGCAGGTTGCCCGCGCCGCGGATGTCGAGATCGTGGCTGGCGAGCTGGAAGCCCGCGCCGAGGCTGTCGAGATCGCCGAGCACCTTCAGGCGCTTCTCGGCGACTTCGTTGAGCACGGTGTCCTTGGGCGTGGTCAGGTAGGCGTAAGCGCGCAGCTTCGAGCGGCCCACGCGGCCGCGCAACTGGTAAAGCTGGGCGAGGCCGAAACGGTCGGCGCGGTGGATGATGATGGTGTTGGCGCTCGGGATATCGAGCCCGCTCTCGACGATCGTGGTCGACAGCAGCACATTGTACTTGCCTTCGTAGAACGCGCTCATGCGCTCCTCGACCTCGGTGGGCGTCATCTGCCCGTGGGCGGTGATCGCCTTGACCTCGGGCACATGGGTGCGCAGCCATTCCTCGACTTCGGCCATGTCCTTGATCCGCGGCACGACGATGAAGCTCTGCCCGCCGCGGTGATGCTCGCGCAGCAGCGCCTCGCGCATGACCATGTCGTCCCATTCCATCACGTACGTGCGCACCGCTAGGCGGTCGACCGGCGGGGTCTGGATGGTCGAGAGCTCGCGCAGGCCGCTCATCGCCATCTGCAGCGTGCGCGGGATCGGCGTGGCGGTGAGGGTGAGCACGTGGACGTCGGCGCGCAGCTGCTTGAGCTTCTCCTTGTGCGTCACGCCGAAGCGCTGCTCCTCGTCGACGATGACGAGGCCGAGGTTCTTGAAGCTGGTCGATTTGGAAAGGATCGCGTGGGTGCCGATCACCACGTCGATATCGCCCGACTTCAGTCCTTCGCGCGTGTCGGCCATCTCCTTCGCCGAGACCAGCCGGCTGAGCCGGCCGACCTTGAGCGGGAAGCCGGAGAAGCGCGCGGCGAAGTTCTCGTAGTGCTGGCGCGCGAGCAGCGTGGTCGGTGCGACGACCGCCACCTGGCGGCCGTCCATCGCCGCCACGAACGCGGCGCGCAGCGCGACCTCGGTCTTGCCGAAGCCCACGTCGCCGCACACCAGCCGGTCCATCGGGCTGCCGCTGGCGAGGTCGCCCAGCACCTCGAAGATCGCGCGGTCCTGGTCGTCGGTCTCTTCCCACGGGAAGCGGTCGACGAAGGGCATGAAGCTCGATTCGTCGACCTCGAGCACCGGCGCCTTGCGCAGCGCGCGCGCCGCCGCGGTGCGGAGCAGCTCGTTGGCGATCTCGCGGATGCGCTCCTTGAGCCGCGCGCGCCGCTTCTGCCATGCCTCGCCGCCAAGCCGGTCGAGCGCGACCGCATCCTCGCTGCTGCCGTAGCGGCTGAGCACTTCGAGGTTTTCGACCGGCACATAGAGCTTGTCGCCCCCGTGGTACTCGAGCATCACGCAGTCGTGCTTGCTCTTGCCGACCGGGATCGCCTCGAGCCCGAGGTACTTGCCGATCCCGTGATCGACATGGACCACCAGATCGCCGGCGCCCAGCGCCTGCAGTTCGGCGAGGAACGCGTCGGCGCTCTTGCGGCGCTTCTTGCGGCGAACGAGGCGGTCGCCAAGCACGTCCTGTTCGGTGACCAGATCGAGCGCTTCATTGACGAAACCGGTGTCGAGCGGGAGCACCAGCGCGGTCGGCTTCCCCTTGGCGGACAGCCCAAGCGCCTCCTGCCAGGTTTCGGCGATCTCCATCGGCGCGCCGGCCTCGCCGATGATCGAGGCGATGCGCGTGCGGCTGCCTTTCGAATAGGCGGCGAACAGCGGTCGCTTGCCGGCCTTCGCGGCGGCTTTCAGGTGATCGGCCGCGGCGGCGTAGACGTTGTCCCCCGATCCTTGCGCGATACGGGCGCGTTCAGGCGCGAAGTCGCGGCCCGAGCGGAAGCCGAAATCGACCACGCTGGCGCTCTCGGGCTCGGCGAAGATCGAGGCGCGGTGGATCGGGCGCTCCTGCAGCGCATCGCGGAACTCGGCCGGCGTGAGATAGAGCGCGCTTTCGGGGAGAGGGCGGTAGGAACCTTCCTCGCGCTGGCGATGGTAGTCCGAGATGTCGGTGAGCCGCTCGTCCGCCGCCTGTAGCGCGGCGGTGTCGATCACCATCAGGTCGTCCTTGGTGAGGTGGTCGAACAGCGTCGCCAGCTTGTCCTCGAACAGCGGCAGCCAGTGCTCCATGCCGGCGAGGCGGCGGCCTTCGCTGACCGCCTGGTACAGCGGATCCTGCGTCGCGTTGGCGCCGAACATCTCGCGGTAGCGGGTGCGGAAGAGCTTGATCGTGTCGTCGTCGAGCAGCGCCTCGCTGGCGGGCAGCAACAGGTGCCGCTCGAGCGTGCCCACGGTCATCTGCGTATTGGGGTCGAACAGCCGCAGGCTGTCGAGTTCATCGCCGAAGAAGTCGAGCCGCAGGCCTTGCTCGAGGCCGGAGGGGAACACGTCGAAGATCGACCCGCGCACGGCGAACTCGCCGTGGTCGATCACGGTGTCGGTGCGGGTGTAGCCCTGCCGCACGAGCAGCGCGATCAGG
>JBQCFR010000189.1:0-5732 GCA_051958885.1 Tsuneonella sp. | reverse complement strand
AAGTGTAGGAGAGCTGATTCCGGCGCAGCCACAACCGCTGCCTTCACCACCAGTAGGGTGCATTGAGGCAACGCCGAAATGCACCACTTGCGCGCGCCCATGGTGCATTTCGCCCGCGGCTCAATGCACCCTACTTGTTGGCGCGGCCGTGTGAGGCGCTGGGGCGCGGAGGCGAAGTTCACACTCTGTCACGGGTGTCACAGTGTCCTGGGTGGAAAATCCGCTACCCTCCCTGGCCGCTTCGGGGAAGGCCACGCGTGCCCACGGATACCGCTCGACCAGCATCGCGCGCAAACGCCGCGAAAGCGCCTCCCGCGCCGCGCACCGCGCCCCGTCCCACGCCCGCGAGAAGTCCTCGTCGCGCCTGCGCAGGTGATAGACCGAGCGCCGCGACATCCCCACCAGCGCGGCTGCCCGCCGCACGTCGAGGCCGTCGCGCAGGTGACCGAGAAACCGGCGCTGACGATCCGGCGTCCACCCGTCGCGGCGGGGCTGGCGCGTGGGCTGGGGTTCGGTGGAAGAGTTCATGATCCGCTGCTCCTGTCGAGAAAACGAATCACACCCTTTATGCAGGAAAGCGCGTGTAGGAAAATGGCCGCGCAAGGATGCCAGCACTAGCATGCACCGATGTGCCGATTGGGCGGCTTACGACTGGGAACCTGCCTGTCAGTAAACGACCCCATTGCAGACATTAGCTTGCGCGGGCAGGTTGCAACCATGACCGACGATTTCGCTGCGCTCATTCCCGAGCTTCCAAAGTGGAACAATGGCGCTGGGATTGAGCCGCATGCGTGGATCGAGTGCGTCGGCAACTACGAGCTAGCGACGGGTTACAGCCTCGTTTTCTGGCCGCGCTTCGTCCGGTTCAAGGGCTATGTACTTCGCGATGGTTTTTCCGAAGAGTCCCTGCGAGGCTTTGAGCAAGTAACCGGAAACAACAGAGAAGCCGTCGAAGCTGTCATGAACCACGTCCACATCGCGGACATTCACGTCAATGTGGACATCACAGAAGCGCAAGCGCGCTACCTTGGGCGTGTCCTGAGAGACATTCATCGGGTGAAGCTTCAGCACGATTTCCCAGAGCTTCGCTTCGAGGTCGAGTTTAACGACCAGGCCGGACTGATTGTGGACGAATACGAACTCACTTTTTGGCAAGCGGGCTAGCGTCCGCTTTCCACCCAGAATCGGACATCCGGACAGCCAGCACCTTCTCCCAAAAGCGCGCATCTGTTGTGGAGGATTGCCGCTACTCTGTCCGCTCCAGAAAGGCTCCTATCGCCGCATTGACCGCATCCGGGGCTTCCCACGGGACGAAGTGACCGCAGCCGGGGACTTTCACCAGCGTGAGGTCCTCCACCACCTCCTCCATGCCATCGAGGTTCTCGGGCGGGAGGGCGGTGTCGTCGAGCGCCCAGATCACCAGCGTCGGGATCGTGAGTTTGGGCAGCGGCGGCGGGGCGTAGCCGGCGGGGAGGGCGTAGGGCGCGTCCAGCGGGGGGACTTCCATCGGGCTCGCGCGGTACCAGTTGAGCATCCCGAACGCGGCGTCGCGGTCTTGCCAGTCGGCGAACAGGCGGGCGCGCTCTTCGGGTTCCATCGGATCGGGCTGGTCCATGCGGCCGCCGAACTCCTGCGCGAGCAGCGCGGCGAGGCCGTGCTCGCGCACCAGCGCGTCGTTCTTCGGATCGCGGAAGCCGCGCATGTACTGGCTCGACTTGCGCTGGTGCTCGTTGGTCCACAGCAGCCTGGGAAAGAGCACCGGATGCGGCGCGTTGGCGATCACCGCGCGCGTCACCCGGCCATTCATCTGCCCGCCGATGGCCACCCCCCAGGCGATCGCGCCGCCCCAGTCGTGACCGACGATGGTGAAGCGCTCGACCGCCAGCGCGTCGGCGAGCGCGAACACGTCGCCGATCAGCTTGTCGGGGGTGTAGGCGGAGACTTCCTGCGGCTTCGAGCTGCCGCGATAGCCGCGCTGATCGGGCGCAATGCAGCGGTACCGATCAGAGAAATGCGCGATCTGGTGGCGCCAGGTTCGGTGGCTCTCGGGGAAGCCGTGGAGGAAGATCAGCGCGCGCGCGTCGCGCGGGCCTTCGTCGACGTAATCGAGCGTGATCCCGCTCGCCAGCGTCACTCGCTCCATCCTTACCCCTCCTTGAGCCGTTCCATGTAGCCTTGCGCGACCATCGCGGCGACCTGGTCGAAGAGCTGGTCGGGCGTGCGCCGCGCTTCGCCCATCGCCAGTTCGGCGCCGCGCGCGACGATGATCTCGCGCTGTCCGGCGGCCATCGCATCAACCATCGTGCGCGCCGCGTCAGCCGGGTCGATCCCTTCGTCGATCGCCTTGTCGCTCTTGCCGCGGACCGATCCGTCGGCGTTGAGCGCGTTGCGGCTCACCTCGGTGCGGATCGAGCCGGGGTAGATGCAGTGGACCTGCACGCCGCTTTGCGACAGCTCGGCGCGCAGCGCGTCGGCGTAACCGGCGAGGCCGAACTTGGCGGCGGAATAGGCGGTGCGCATCGGCACCCCGACCTTGCCCGCGATCGAGGAAATGAACGCGAGCTGCCCGCTGCCGCGCTGCGCCATGTGGCCGATCAGGCCCTGCGCGAAGGCGATCTGGGCAATCAGATCCACCTCGATGATCTGGCGGTAGACCTTCATGTCGGTCTCGACCGCCGCCGAACGCTGCGAGATGCCTGCGTTGGCGATGCCCACGTCGATGCCGCCGCGCCAATCGAGTGCCGCGCGCGTCGCCTGTTCGAGCGCGCCGTAGTCGGTCACGTCGAAGCGCTGCACCAGGCTCGGCGTCGGCAGCGCGCGGGCGATCTCGTGCAGGCGGTCCTCGTCGCGGCCTGAGAGCACGACGTGCGCCCCGCGGGCGGCGAATTCGTGCGCCAGCGCCGCGCCGATGCCGCTGCTCGCGCCGGTGATCCAGCAGGTCTGTCCTTCGAAACTCATGGGTAGCTCACCGTCTTGGGGACTTCGGGAAGGGGAATGAACTCGCCGGTGTCGCCGGGCACGAGCGGGAAATTGCCCGCGCGCCAATCGTCCTTGGCCTGGTTGATGCGGTCGCGGCTGGAGCTGACGAAGTTCCACCAGACGTGGCGCTCGGAGGTGAACGCCTCGCCGCCGAGCAGCATCACACGCCCGCCGCGCTCGGAGGTCAGGCGCATTTCTGCGCCGGGTGCCAGCACCGCGAGGGCGAAGCTGGTGAGCGGCTCGCCATCGAGCGAGGCGTCGCCGCCGACCAGCATCACCGCGCGCTCGTCGGCATGCGCCTCGATCGGGATCGCGCCGCCCGGTGCGAGCGCGATTTCGGCGTAGATCGTCTCGGCATAGCAGGTGGTCGGCGCGCGCGCGCCCCACAGCTCGCCCATGATCACGATCGCGCTGGCGCCGCCGTCCGATACGCGCGGGAGGTCGGTGACCGCCTCGAACGCCGGGGCGATCTCCTCCTGCCCATCGGGCAGCGCGAGCCAGGTCTGCATGCCGTAGAGCCGCGCCCCGCGCTCGCGCTCGTCCTGCGGGCTGCGTTCCGAATGGACGATGCCGCGCCCTGCGGTCATCAGATTGACCTGGCCGGGGCGGATCGTCGCGAAGCTGCCCAGGCTGTCGCGATGGTCGATCGCGCCTTCGAACAGCCAGGTCACGGTCGCGAGATTGATGTGCGGGTGCGGGCGCACGTCCATCCCCTTGCCGATATCGAGCGCGGCGGGGCCGAACTGGTCGACGAAGATGAACGGCCCGACCATCGTGCGCTCGCGGCCGGGGATCGCGCGGCGCACCTGGAAGTCGCCGAGGTCGTGCGTCGCCGGCTGGATTGTCTGGATCACGCTCATGCGAGGGCCTCCCTGTCGAGCAGCGTCAGGATTTCGGGCGGGAAGATCGGCTCGGACCAGTCGGCCAGCTCGGCGCGGGTGAACCAGCGGTGCTCGCGCATGATATCGCGTTCCAGATCGGTATGGCCCGCGGTGTCGATCTCGCATGCGGGCACGCGGATGCGGAAGTAGCGTTCGTCTGCGGTGACCGGCTCGCCGGTCGCGGTGACGAAGTCGTTGCCGCGTTCCGCGATGACCGGGCCCGGATCGGCGGTGAGGCCGGTTTCTTCGGTGAGCTCGCGCCGCGCGGCGTCCTCGAAGCTCTCGCCCGGATCGCACTCGCCGCCGGCGGTGGCCCAGAACGGCGTGCGGCCGGCGAAGGTGAAGCGGAACAGCAGCAGGCGCTCGTTCTCGTCGATCACCAGCAGCCGCGCGGCGCGGCGGATGCGGCGAGCTGGCAGCGCTCCGCTCATTCGCCGTCGAGCTCGGGATAGTGGCGGAAGATGCCGTCCTCGTTGAACGGGATGCGGCGGTCGCTCGCGAGATAGTCTGCCAGTGCGGGGAGGGCGGCGACGCGGCCGTGAAGCGCCACCAGGCGCGGGCAATCGCGTTCGAGCGTGGCCATCCGTTTCGGGTAGGCGTAGCGCAGGCCCTCGACGAGCTGGAAGAGCGAGGTGTCGGCGTGGCTCCAGCGCTCGCCCGCGACCCAACCCGACTCGCCGATCGCCGCCTCGAACCACTTGAGGAACTTCGGCATTCGCGCCTCGCGGAAGGCCTCCGCAGCGCGTTTCGCCTCGGCCTTCTGGCCGGAGTAGTAGTCGCCGGCATCGACCGGGTGATGGACGTTGTGCGCCTCGGCCACCATGTCGCTCAAGGTGAGCTGGACCTGGATGGTCCACAGCATCCCGGCCTCGTCCTTCGGGGCGAGGTCGTGCCGGTCGCCGAGCCAGGCGAGGATGTGCGCCGTCTGGGCGATGACGAGCTCGCCGGCGACGAGATACGGCGGGGCGAACGGCGCGTGCGGGGCGCGGGCCTTCATGTCGGCCATCAGTGCCTCGGCGCCGTCCTCGCGCGCGCGGTCGCGGTAAGGGATGCTCGCGGCTTCCAGCGCGACGCGAACGAACTCGCCGCGCCCCGGGATCGAGGGCCAGTACCACAGGTCATAGCTCATCCCGGCTCTCCCGGCGCGCACGCCTTGATCGCCAGCGCATGGACGCGCTGCCCCGGAATGTCGCCGAGCGCGGCGTTGACCATGCGCTGGCGCTGGAGCCGGTTCTTGCCCGCGAAAGCGATGCTTTCGATTACCACGGTGAAGTGCGATTCGCCGCTGCCGTCGTCGCCGGAATGGCCGTGATGCCTGGCGCTGTCGTTGATCACTTCGAGCCGGGAGGGCGCAAACGCGGCGCGGAGGAGCGATTCGATTTCGGACTGCAACGCGCCGGCCATGCGGCGGCTTTGGGGGTTCACATCCGCCTTGTCCATGCCCATCCTAACCCGGATGAAGCAGTCCAAGCTCCACGGCCGGTTCGAAGGCGAGGACCACGCATGCGAGGCGGTCGGGTGCACCGAACCCGGCGAATTTCGCGCCCCAGGCCCGCGCGGCCCCGGCTTCGACGGGCCGGGTGACTGGCGCTGGTTCTGCCTCGATCACGTGCGCGCGTTCAATTCGGCTTACGACTGGTTCGAGGGGATGAGCGCGGACGAGATTCTAGCCGCGCAGCACCCCGCCGCCGGCTGGGCGAATTCGAGCACCACGCGCGCCTTTCGCGCCGACGCGGGCGTGGACGGCGTGCCGCGCTGGGCCGACTTCGACGATCCGCTCGATGCGATCGGCGCGCGCGCGCGCGACATTCGCGGGCGCGCCCGGGCTAGCGCCGAATACGCGCGCTTCTCCCCCCGCGAACGCGAGGCGCT
>JBQCFR010000188.1:0-12260 GCA_051958885.1 Tsuneonella sp. | reverse complement strand
GGGGCGTCGGTCGGCGAGCACGATCTGATCCGCCCGGCGCTCGAGCGGTGGGGCGCAACCATCGCGTTCTGGCGCGTGGCGATGCGGCCGGGCAAGCCGCTGCTCGTCGCCAGGAAAGGTGCGCAGTGGGTGATCGGCCTGCCCGGCAACCCCGTCTCGGCGTTCGTCACCGCCTACCTGTTCGTGCTCCCGCTGCTGCGGCGGCTTGGCGGAGCGCCCGTCGAGGCGGCGCTTCCGCAGGCTGTACCGGCACGCCTCGCCGCGCCGCTGCCCGCCGGCGGCGAGCGGACCGAGTTCGTGCGCGCCGTTCTCGCCGCCGGCACGGTTCATCCACAGGCGGAACGCGACAGCAGCGCGCTGCGCAGCCTTGCCGCAAGCAACGCCCTGATCGTGCGGCCGATCGGCGCCCCTGCTGCCTCCGCTGGCGAGACGGCGTGGGTCTATCCGCTCGACAATGGCGGTATTGCTTGACGCGGTGAACCGAGTTGCCTAATTGTTCCGCGTTCGTTCCCGAATTGGAACGGTTGCGAAAGGCCGCGCGATGTTGACCGCCAAGCAGCACGAGTTGATCCGCTTCATCCAGCAGAAGCTCGAAGAGACCGGCATCTCGCCCTCGTTCGAGGAAATGAAGGAAGCGCTCGACCTCAAGAGCAAGTCGGGCGTGCACCGGCTGATCTCGGCGCTGGAGGAACGCGGGTTCATCCGCCGGCTGCCCAACCGCGCGCGCGCGCTCGAAGTGATCCGCCAGCCCGAAGACGTGGTCGCCACCCCGCGCGCGGAGAAGGCCGACAATGTCGTCGAACTGCGCCGGCCCGAGCCCAAGCGCCCCGCGCCGGCGAACGACGTTGTCGAAATTCCGCTCCACGGCCGCATCGCGGCGGGCGTGCCGATCGAGGCGCTCGAAGGCCAGAGCACCCTGCCCGTTCCGGCGGCGCTGCTCGGTCCGGGCGAGCACTACGCGCTCGAGGTGTCGGGCGATTCGATGATCGAGGCGGGCATCTTCGACGGCGACTTCGCGCTGGTGAAGCGCACCGATGTCGCCCGCGACGGCGAGATCGTCGTCGCGCTCGTTCGCGACGAGGAAGCCACGCTCAAGTACCTGCGGCGCGAAGACGGAATGATCCGGCTCGACCCCGCCAACGGCGCGTACGAGCCGCAGATCTACCGCCCGGGCGAGGTCAAGGTCCAGGGCAAGCTCGCGGGGCTTCTGCGCCGCTATCACTGAGGTCTGGGCAAGCGGACCCGCCGCTCGGGCGGGCGCCACCACCCGTGCTCGCCCTGCCCCGCGGCGACGGTCTGGACCGATCCGTCCGCGAGATCGATCGCCAGCCCGCCGGTGCGCTCGAGCAAGTTGCGGTCGGCCTTGAGCCAGCGCGGGCGGCAGCTCGCCGGGAGCCAGCGGTCGGCCATCGCGATGTCGGACCGCTCGCAGGCCGCGGCAAGCGCACGTTCCTCGATCCGGGTGCGCCCGCGCGCCATCAGCAGCGTCCATTCGCGCCCGCCGCGCGCCAGCGTGGTGACGCAGAAGTCGCGGCTGCATTTGGCGCCCGGCCAGTCCGCCAGGGCCACTCCGACCTTCGCGCAGCACAAGCAGCCGGTCGCCCTCTCCGGTGAGCCCGACCTGCCGCCCGTCGCCCGATACCAGCACGTCCGGCACCGGAGTTGCCAGCAGCAACCCGGTCGCCAGCGCCACCGGCAGCAGGCCCGCGAGCCGCACGCGGCCGCGCCACAGCGCCACCCACAGCAAGCCGGCGACGAACAGCGCGAAGGTCGCCGCGCTCATCTGCGGCATCAGCTTGACCGCGCCCGGCTGCCCCGCGGTCCACTGGGCGATGGCGATCAGCAGGTCGAGCGACTTGCCCGCCGCCCACCACGCCGGCGCCCCGAGCCCGGCGAGATCGAGCAGCAACGCGAGCGCGATCAGCGGCATCGACAGGAAGGTCACCAGCGGAATCGCGACGACGTTGGCGAGCGCCCCGTAGAAACCGGCGCGGTGGAAGTGGTAGAGGACGATCGGCATCAAGGTGAGCTCGATCACGAAACCGGTGATCAGCAGCATCGCCGCCCTGCGCGCGGTTCGCGCAAGCCAACCCTCCTCGCGCGCGGCGAGGAAGGCGCGCACCGGGGCGCTCTCGTGCAGCGCGACGATCGCCACCACCGCGGCAAAGCTCATCTGGAAGCTCGGGCCAACCAGCGACTCGGGCCAGACGAGCAGCACGAACGCGGCGGCGACCGCGATCATCCGCAAGCTCAGCGGCTCGCGCCCCAGCGCCAGCGCGATCAGCACCAGCACCGCGCCAACGCAGCTGCGCACCGTCGGCACTTCGGAGCCGGTCAGCAGCGTGTAACCCAGCCCGGCCCCCGCCCCGATCACCGCCGCGGCGATCGGCAGGCGAACCCGCAGCGCCAGCCACGGCCACAGCGCCAGCAGCCTGAGCGCCACGAAGTAGGCCGCCGCCATGACTGCGCTCACGTGGAGGCCGCTGATCGACAGCAAGTGCGTCAGCCCCGCATCGCGCATCGCGTCTTCATCGGCCTCAGCGATCGCGCCTCGATCTCCGCTGGCGAACGCGGCGGCGATCGCACCCGCGGAGCCGCCGAGGCGCGATCGCACGTGCGCCGAAAGCCCGCGTTGCACCTCGTCGAGGCCACGCGGGACGCCCGGCTCGATCACCTCCACCGGCCCGATGACCGACCCGGTCGCCGCGTAGCCTTCGAACCACGCGGCGCGGGCAAAATCGTAGGCGCCCGGTAGCATCGGCGGGGCGGGCGGCATGAGCCTCGCGCGCAGCCGGACGCGCGCGCCTTCGAGCAGGCCCGGCCGGTCGCCATCGCTCGGCAGGTTGACGCGCACCTTGTACGCCCGCGCCTCCGCGGCGTCGCGCACCGCGAGCACCAGCCGCACGCGCTGCTGGGCCGGCTGCTCCTCGCGCTGCAGCACCCGCGCGTCGAGCCACACCGCGGCGGGGCGGTCTATCGCCGCTTCGCCGCCCGTGGCGGAGCGCGCCCAGATGATCGTCGTCCCAAGCGCCAGGGCAAGCGAAATGCCCACGACCGCCAAACGCAACCGCCAGCGATCGTCGCGCCCGCGCCAGCCCGCACCGGCGGCGATCGCCGCGAGCAGCGCCAGGCCGATCGCCGAACACCATTGCCACGGGGTCGCCAGCGCGAACCACAGCACGATCCCGCTGCCGAGCGCGATCGTCAGCCACGGCGCGCGGTCGAACCCGGCGCGGGCGAGAAACCCTTCGGCGACATTGCCCATGCTGGACAAGCGCGCTGCATTGCGCCAAGGCCGCTGCACTGCAGCATCGGCCAGATGTTCGCCCTCCCCCAGGGGTACGCTCGGCGCGGTGCGGGTCGCCATGAAAGCACTGGAAAGGAAGCGGATTAGAATGGCAAGCGATAGCGCAGCGGTGGTTACGCGCTTCGCCCCTTCGCCGACCGGATTCCTGCACATCGGCGGCGCGCGCACGGCGCTGTTCAACTGGCTCTTCGCCCGGCATCACGGCGGCAAGGCGCTGCTGCGGATCGAGGACACCGACCGCAAGCGCTCGACGCCCGAAGCGATCGACGCGATCATCGATGGGCTCGACTGGCTCGGGCTCGACTGGGACGGCGACACCGTGTTCCAGTCGGAGCGCGGCGCGCGCCACAGCGAAGTCGCCGAGCAGCTGCTCGCCGCCGGCCACGCATACAAGTGCTACGCGACGACCGAAGAGCTCGAGAAAATGCGCGCCGCGCAGCGTGCCGCCAAGCAGCCGCTGCGTTACGACGGGCGGTGGCGGCATCGCGATCCGTCCGAAGCGCCCACCGGCGCGCCCTACGTCGTCCGCCTCAAGACACCCGAGCAGGGCGAAACGGTGATCGAAGACCGGGTCCAGGGGCGCGTCACGGTGCGCAACGAGGAGCTAGACGATTACGTCCTGCTACGCGCCGACGGCACGCCGACGTACATGCTCGCCGTCGTCGTCGACGATCACGACATGGGGGTGACTCACGTCATCCGCGGGGACGACCACCTCAACAACGCCTTTCGCCAGCTGCCGATCTACCGCGCGATGGACGAGGTCGAGGGCGGCTGGCCGCAGCCGGTCTATGCCCACATCCCGCTGATCCACGGCGCCGACGGGGCGAAGCTGTCGAAGCGCCACGGCGCGCTCGGCGCCGAAACCTACCGCGACGAATACGGCATCCTGCCCGAGGCGCTGTTCAACTATCTGCTGCGCCTGGGCTGGGGTCACGGCGACCGCGAGGAAATCTCGCGCGACGAGGCGATCGCGCTGTTCGACCTCGACGGAGTGGGCAAGAGCCCGAGCCGGTTCGATCTGAAGAAGCTGCAGAATCTCAACGGGCACTATATTCGCGAAGCGGACGACGCGCGGCTCGCGGAGCTCGTCGCCGAGCGGCTGCCCGGCGCGGATGCGGCGCTGCTGACGCGCGCGATGCCGCAGCTCAAGCTGCGCGCGAAAGACCTCGACGAATTGGCCGCCGGCGCGGCGTTCCTGTTCGTCTCGCGCCCGCTCGCGATCGACGAAAAGGCGCAAGGCCTGCTCGACGGCGAAGGGCGCGCGCGGCTGGCACGCGTGTCGCAGGCGCTGCACCGGCAAAACGACTGGACAATCGAGGCGCTCGAAGCCACTACCAAGGCGCTCGCCGAGGAACTGGGGTTGGGTCTCGGCAAGCTTGCGCAGCCGATGCGTGCGGCGCTCACCGGAACGACGACGTCGCCCGGAATTTTCGATGTGCTGGTCCTGCTCGGACGGGACGAGGCGCTCGCGCGGATCGACGACCAGGCTCACGCCGGTCCCGGCGCGCAGGCCGCCCCGGCGGACCGGACCTGAGGGACTATAAGGAGACGCAACTTGGCGGACAAACAGGCGACGCTCACTTTCGACGACAAGACCGTCGAGCTTCCGGTGCTCGAGGGCAGCGTCGGACCCGACGTCGTCGATATCCGCAAGCTCTACGGCCAGACCGGCGCGTTCACTTACGATCCGGGCTACAAGTCGACCGCCAGCTGCGAAAGCGCGCTGACCTACATCGACGGCGAGGAAGGGGTGCTGCTTCACCGCGGCTATCCGATCGGGCAGCTCGCCGAGCATTCGAGCTTCATGGAAGTCAGCTACCTGCTGCTCAACGGCGAGCTGCCGACGCAAGGCGAGCTTGACGATTTCACTCATACGATCACGCGGCACACGATGCTGCACGATCAGCTGCGGCAGTTCTACCAGGGCTTCCGCCGCGATGCGCACCCGATGGCGATCATGTGCGGCGTGGTCGGCGCGCTGAGCGCGTTCTATCACGACAGCAGCGACATCTCCGATCCGGAGCAGCGCACGATCGCCAGTCACCGGCTGATCGCCAAGATGCCGACGATCGCGGCGATGGCGTACAAGTACTCGGTCGGCCAGCCCTTCATGCAGCCGAAGAATTCGCTCAGCTACACCGGCAATTTCCTGCGTATGACCTTCGGCGTGCCGGCGGAAAGCTACGAGGTGATTCCCGAGGTCGAGAAGGCGATGGACCGGATTTTCATCCTCCACGCCGATCACGAACAGAACGCCTCGACCTCGACGGTGCGGCTTGCCGGCTCGTCCGGCGCCAATCCGTTCGCGTGCATCGCCGCTGGCATCGCCTGCCTGTGGGGCCCGGCACACGGCGGGGCGAACGAGGCCGCGCTCAACATGCTGCGCGAGATCGGCACGCCCGACAAGATCCCGCACTACATCGAGCGCGCGAAGGACAAGAACGACCCGTTCCGCCTGATGGGTTTCGGCCACCGCGTGTACAAGAACTACGATCCGCGCGCGACGGTGATGCAGAAGACGGTGCGCGAGGTGTTCGACGCACTCAAGGTCAAGGACCCGGTGTTCGAGACCGCGCTGCGGCTCGAAGAGCTCGCGTTGAAGGACGATTACTTCATCGAGAAGAAGCTGTTCCCGAACGTCGATTTTTACTCGGGCGTAATTCTCTCGGCGATCGGCTTCCCGACGACGATGTTCACCGCGCTGTTCGCGCTTGCCCGCACCGTCGGGTGGGTGGCGCAGTGGAACGAGATGATCTCCGATCCCGGCCAGGTCATCGGCCGTCCGCGCCAGCTCTACACCGGCCCGACCGAGCGCGACTACGTGCCGATCGACAAGCGCTGAGCTGCCACTAGCGCGGCTGCGCGCGGCGATCGTCGAACGCGGGCAGCGCGAGCGTGAAGCGCGCGCCCTCGCCCGGTATGCTGGCGACCGATAGCTCACCGCCCATCGCGCGCGCCAGCTTACGCGAGATGTAAAGGCCGAGCCCCGAGCCGCCATCGCCGCTCCGCCCCAGGCGTTCGAACTTCTCGAACACCGCCGCTTGCTTTTCCGGCGCGATGCCTTGGCCATGGTCCGACACGTGTACCAGAGCTCGCTCGCCTTCGCGCTCGAGCGACACCGAAACGCGCGAGCGCTCGGGCGAATAGTTGATCGCGTTGCCGATCAGGTTAAGCAGGATTTGCAGCACGCGGCGGAATTCGCCCACCGCCAGGAGGACGTGTCCGGCCTCGGGCGTATCGATCACGATGCCGCGATCCTGCGCGCGGACCCCGAGGATGCCAGCGGCGCGGCGCACGACGTCGCCGAGGTCGATCCGGTCGGCCGCGGTCGTGAAGTCGTCGGCCTCGACCACTTCGAGGTCGGCGAGATCGTCGATCAGCGCGAGCAAGTGCTGCCCGGCCACCGCGATGTCGGCGGCGTAGTTGCTGTACTCGTCCGCCAGCGGACCCGCGAGTCGGCCGCGAATGGTCTCCGCATTGGCGATGATCCGCGCGATCGGCTGGCGCAGCACCGGGGCAAGCTCGCGCCCGAGCAGAGGCGCGGCGCGCGGCGCCGCAATTGCGGGCGGCGCAGCATCGTGCTCGCCAAGCGGGCAATCGGCGACCAGCAAAAGCTCGAAGCCGGCGCTGCCGGGCTCCGGGACGCCGAGCGGGACCAGCGTCACCGTCCACTCACGCGGAGACCCCGGGACCCGGCACCGCGCGCCGTCGAGCAGGCGCCAGTGGAGCGGTTGGCGATGGGCGCTCCCTTCGAGCTCGACGAAATCGGTCCATGGCCGGCCAAGGCCTTCGCGCATTGCGGCGGCCAACTGACGCAGGTCCGCGGCTTCGCTATCTGCCGTGAGCAGGCACTGGCGCGGATCGAGCCGCGCGCTGAGCTCCGCCAGGTGCCGGTCGATTGCGATCCGCCGCGCCGCCGCCTCCGTTGGGTCCTCGGGCGCCACGGGAGAGGTTTGCCAACTCGCCAGGGCGATCGTGCAACCCTCAGCCCCGCCCTCCCTGTCGGGCGCTACCTCGACCCATGCCCGGACCACTTCCTCGCCGTCGAGCGCCTGGATCGTGCGCCCGAGGCGCAGGCCCATAGTGCGCGACTTGCGCACCAGCGCGAGCACTTCGGGAATGGCGACGGTGCCAGGAAGCTCGCCGCCGCAGCGGCGCTGCAAGCCGGCGAGCGGCTCCTCCGCCTCGATCAGGCGGTCGCGCGCGTCGGTGCGCGCGCGGCCGAGAAATGCGGTTTCGGCGCTCCGCACGGTCAGCTCCCCGGTCCGCAGCGCCCGGCCGAGAGCATCACGCTGGCGCGATCGGCGCGCAGGCCGTCGAACCCGGTAGGCAGAGCAACCTCCGGATGGACGTAGAGGAACTGTTCCTCGACTTCCTTGGGCTTCAGCCCGGTCGCCCGGAGCGCCAGCGCAAATCGGGTGAGCTGGCGCTCATTGGTCGAAATGACCGCGACATCGCGCCGCTGGTTCGACGCGGCCGCAAGCGCGGTGAGGAACAACGCGACGCCAGCGTGGCTGATCGACAGCGCCGCGCGGGCCCCCGCGCCCATCGCTGTCACCAGCCGGGCAAGCAACCCCAGCCGGCTGGCGCCTTCGTCGTACTCCCGCCGGAGCCGCGCCTCTCCAGCACTTTCGCCTTCACCGGCGTTCGCGAAGCCGCGCAAGGCGAGCAACGCCGCGTGGAACAGATCGGCGGGGAGCTCGGCGAGCGGCAGCTCCATCCGCCGCTGCGCCTGGGTAAAGCGCGCCTGCGCGGCGAGCGCGGCCATTGCGGCGCTGGCGGTGGCGGCCTCGTCCGACGCGATCAGCGCCTGGAGTAGCGGCGAAAGCACCGGATCGACCGCGTTGCGCGCTTCGAGGCGCGCGGCGAGCTGCCATTCGAGCGACAGGGCATGGGCGTGCTCGAGCAAGGCGGGCGAGCCGACCAGCGCTTCGGCCAGAGCTGGCGCGTTCTGCTCGGCATATCCGCGCGGATCGGCGGCTTCGCTGGCCTCGGCCTCCGCCAGCAGCAATTGCCGCGCGAGGGCGGGCAGCATCCCGCGCACGCGGCTGACGATCTCGTCGCTGAACAGCGAGTGATCGTGGTTCGCCAGCAAGTGCCCGAGAATGGGCCCGATCGTGTCGAGCACGATATCGCCGCGCGCGAGTTCGTCGCGCAGCACTTCTTCGATGGCGACGGGGCTGGACTGGGTCGTGCCGGGCTCGTTCATCCCTAAGCCCTTAGCGCTGCGTGGTTAAGCCCGCGTTAGCCGTGGCGGACGAGCGCGACGCCAGCATGGCCGCGAGCGCCGCGATGGCAACCACTTGGATCGCCGGGAGCAAGGAGCCGAAGCAAGCCGCCAGGGCAAGCAGGGCGAAGAGCAGGATCCTGTCGCTCGCGGGCCTTGCCCACCCGTCGGCAGGTTCCCTGCCCGCTATCCGTATCGCGAGTATCAGGACCGCTGCCGCGAACGCCGCGCTCGCGGGCTGCAGGGGGACGGCCAAAACCGTCGTGACAGCGAACGCCGCGTCGAGGCAAATCTCGGCAGCGATGGTTCGCCAGCGTCCACTACGGGTGCGGGGCGCCGGACCACGCTCGATCTTGCGCCAGGTGCGCCCCAGCACGAACGCGCCGGCCGCGACACACAGCAGAGCAAGCGCGAAGGCCGGCTTCTGCTCCCAACCGAGCACCGCGCCCGCAGCGGTCGCCAATGCGCCTGCGCCCTCGGCCGAAGAAACCGCGCGCCCGGTTCGCAATGCCCGCGCGGCAGTTCTCCGCGCGAGACGCGCCGCGATGGCGAGGCCCGGCGTGCGCCACCCCGGTAGCGCCTCGCTGGCGCCCAGCCACGCGCTCTCCGCACGCGTGAGCGCTTCGGCGGAGCCCGCCTGCATCAGCTTCCCGTCGGCCAGCGTATTCCCCGGCAGCGCAACCACCCGCGTGCCCGATTGGAGCGCGATGCGCAGCATGCTCGATATGGGATCGCTGTCGGACGGCAGCTCGTTGAGCCGTTCGACCGCCGCCCCGCGCGCGAGCAGCACGCCCGCCCACGCGAAGTCGCGGTCGATCCGTTCGAACCCGGCAGGCACCGCCTCCTCCGCGGGGAGGACCAGTACCGAGGGTCGATCTCCAAGCGCGGCGGACAGCAGGCCCGCCTGGGGCAGAACCCCGGGTGCGAGCACGAGCACTTCGTCAGCGGCATGGACGAGCCCGGCGAGCCCGCGGGTGTTCGTCAGCGCGTTGAACTGCGCGCCGGCGCGCTCCGCGCTGTGCTGCATCGCTACGACCTGCGGGCTGGGCGCATCGGCGAGGCAGGCGATGCGTTCGCATTTGAGCGCCAGCGCGAGATCCACCTGCCGCTGCGCCACGCTGCGCCCGGCCAGCGGCCGCAGCAGCGCATCGCCGGCGTGCGGCGCGGCAATGGTGGAGATCAGCGCGATGCGCACCCGTCGAACCCTTTCGGGCGCGATGTTTAGGGATAGCGCCGCCGCCTGCCAAGCAGCGGCGGGCCGGTTCAGCCGCGGGCGCCGGTGAACTCGTCGCGGAAGCGTTCGAGCCGGCGAACGACGGTGGGCTCGCCCGGAGCGGCGCCGATTGCTTCCTCGGCAAGGCCGATCAGCTCCGCCGCGTGGAAGCTTGCCGCCAGGCCCTTAAGCCGCATCGCGGCAACGTTCCAGTTCCCGTCGCAGCGCGCGCGCTTCAGCAGATCGATATGCCGCGCGAGGCTCTCCGCAAATGCGGCGCGCAGTTCGGCGAGCAGCGCGCGATCCTCCCCCGCCGCGGCGGCCAGGGTGGCGTCCAGAGCTCCGGGTTCGTAGGCCATCGCCGCTCAGCTAACCGCAACAAGGTTAAGCCGGGGTTTAATGTGCTCCGATTCGTGATAACTTCGCCGCCATGAACGGGGGAACTCACATCCGCGCCATCGGAGCGGACAGCGACGCGGAGCGGGCGCAAGCGCCTGACGCCGAAGGCGAATCGCCACTCACTCTCGAAGAGGGGTGGGTAGAGGAATGGCACGACGCTCCCGGCCCGCGCAGCTGGGCCTGGCTCGTTCCGGCAGCGGCGCTCGCCGCGGTCGCCGGGTGGACGGCGTTCTTCGTCTGGGCCGGGCGGGCGCAGATCCTGGCCCCGGCCAGCCCGCAGCAATGGAGCGCTTGGATCGTGCAGTGGTCCGCGCCGGTCCTGCTGGTGCTCGCGCTGTGGCTGCTGGGGATGCGCAACAGCCGGCGCGAGGCCGCGCGCTTCGCCGACGCCGCCCAGGCGCTGTCGCGCGAGTCGAGGGAGCTCGAGACCCGGCTCACGGTGGTCAACCGCGAGCTCAGCCTCGCGCGCGAATTCCTCGCCGCCCAGTCGCGTGAGCTCGAATCGCTCGGGCGCGTTGCGAGCGGCCGGCTCTCCGAGCACGCCGAGCGCCTGCAGGGGCTGATCGTCAACAACGGCGCGCAGGTGCAGGCTATCGCCGGGGTCAGCGCCGCCGCGGTCGAGAACATGGAGCGCTTGCGTGACGGCCTGCCGGTCATCGCCAACTCGGCGCGCGACGTTTCGAACCAGATCGGCAGCGCCGGCCGTACCGCGCAGGAGCAGGTGGCCGAACTGGTCGCGGGCTTCGAGCGGCTCAACGAGTTCGGCCAGGCGAGCGAGCGCCAGGTCGGCTCGCTGCGCGCGCGGGTGGACGAGGCGCTCGCCGCGTTCGAGACCCAGGCGGCCCAGCTCGACCAGATCGCCGATGCGCGGTTCGGCGCGCTCCGGCAGAAGAGCGACCAGTTCCGCACCGAACTCGACGGCCGCGAAGTCGAGGCACTCGCCGCGCTGCGCCTGCGCGCGGATCGCCTGCGCGAGGAAGTCGGCGCGGCGCGCGACGAGATCGATGCGCACGAGGAGGAAGCGCTTCGCTCGCTGCAGGCGCGCATCACCGCGATTCGCGAAGGCGCCAACACCGTGGGGCGCAGCCTCGCCGACGGCGAAAAGGGAGCGATCGAGGCCTGGCGGGCGCACGTCGCGCAGCTCAAGCAGGACTTGCTCAACGCCATCCAGGAAGTCGAACGAGTCGACGGAGAGGCGCTTCAGGCCGCCAACAAGCGCCTCGCAGCGCTGCGCGAGGAGTCCGAGCGGGGCGATGCACAGATCGCCAAGCTGCACGTCGACTTCGATGCCGCGATGGCGCGTCGCCGGGCAGAGGCAGAGCGGCAGGCCGTTGCCGACAGCGCCGCGCTGACGAGCCGCTTCGCCGAAATCGATGCCGGCCTCACGCGGCGCCGCGAAGAGACCGACGCCGAGCTCGATCGCCGCGCCGAGGCGATCCGCAAGCACCAGGAAGATGCCGCAGAGGCGATCGCCGGCCGTCTCGCCGAACTCGACGCCGCGATCGGAGAGCGCCGCGCCGCACACCTCGCCGAAAGCAAGCGGCTGGTCGAAGAGGGCCAGGCGATCACCGCGCGGGCCGACGAACTCGGCGCCGCCATCGCCCGCGTTTCGGGCGAAGGCACGCGAGCGCGCGAGGAATTGTCGGCGGCGGTCGCCAAGCTGGTTTCGCTGTTCGACACCAGCCGCACCCAGCTCGACGGCACCGACAAGGTCGTCGCGCAGCTCACCGATGCCAGCGTCAGGCTCCTCGAACTGATTCAGGCCTCGGTGCAACATAGTCAGGGCAATCTGACCGAGGCCATCGCCGGCGCCGAGGAGCGGCTCAGCGAAGTCGGCCGGCAAGGTGAAGAGCTGCGGCTGATGCTCCGCGACGCCAGCGCCAAGGGCTCGGCGCTGTCGGACTACGTCATCGCTGCTCGCCAGCAAGCGAGCGAGGCGATGGAGGGCGTCGATGCGTTCCAGGCGCGCTTCGCCGCAACCATGGGCGAGCACGGCGCAGGCCTCACGGCCCTGCGCGGCGAGATCGCCGCACTGTCGGAAGACAGCGCCGCGCTGTCGGGCCGCGCGCAAGGCGAACTGCGCGATGCCATCGCCATTCTGAAGACCGCCG